>JADZAD010000217.1 GCA_020852775.1 Anaerolineae bacterium | reverse complement strand
GCCATTGCCCCCAGGGCGATGGCAGACCGGTTTAGGATCGTGTCATACGCTGTCCCGCTTTCGCCTCCGACGACCCGATCGGGGCTGACCGTAACATTCGACAGGCCGAGGCGGTAGAGGGGGACTGCCTTCACACCCATCAGCTGCTCACGGTCTCCGACTACAAGGCCCTCGGCACCCTGATCGACAATGAAGCCGTTCACCGCCCCGGTTTCGCTGTCACGGGCATAAATGATGAGTCTCTCCGCTTCGGCCGCAAGCGGTACGTAGGCTTTCTCACCGTTCAGTACAAAGTCACCACCGGATCGGGCGGCGACCGTCGCCGGGCGTCGCGGGTCAAACAGCACACGCGGTTCGATCAGCGCGGCACTCATCAGCGGACGGGCGGCATCACAGAACGCAGGCAGGTATTCCTGCTTCTGCGCCTCTGTGCCACTGAACAGGATCGGCAGGGCAAAGAGCGCCGGGGCCCATAGCTCCAGTGCCGTGGAAAGGTCACCGCAGGCGAGTTCTTCGAGGGCAAGCACCCCGGTGACGGCTGCCGGGCCTTCCGCGTAGCCCCCGTAGGTGTCCGGGATCAGGCCGGGCAGTATGCCGAGATTCCAGCCTTTCCGGATGACGTCAGGGGCCATCGTCCCGGTTTCATCGGCTTCGTGTGCGGCACGTCGGGCCTGGTCCGTCGCGTAGCGCCTCACGGAGTCAACCAGCATCTGTTGTTCATCAGTAGGGGTAAAAGAGTACATTCATGGCTCCTTGCTCACTGATCCTGCGGGTTGCGCGCACCTGCCAGCAGACCGTTCAGGAGGAGCTCCGCGAAGAGGTCGGCGATCTCGCCCGCACTGAGCCGGCCAGACGGCCTGTACCAGCGAGACATCCAGTTCACGACACCCAGCACCGCCTGTACGGTTATGCTTAAGTCCGGGACCTGAAAAACACCCTCTGTAATTCCCTGCTCGACTATCGAGCGGAATGCCGCTTCAACCTGGTCGCGCTGCGCGATATACCGCTGCATGTAATTCTCACCCAGGCCGCGATCCTCACGCAGAAAGACGGTAGCTGCCTGAGGGTTCGCGCCGATGGTCAGGGCGTGTGCTCTGATGGCGGAGCGAAGCTTCTGTTCGCAGGGTTGACCGGATCGGGCGATCGTTTCCACCTCTGTTACCAGATCGACCATGCCAGTTTCAAGGATGGAGAGGAGGATTTCCTCCTTGCTCTGGAAGTGATGATAGAGGCTGGGCTTCTTGATATTGACTTCGCGGGCGATGTCCTGCATCGACGTCGCGTGGTAACCGTTCTGATTGAACAGGTTCACCGCAGCGCTGATTATTGTTTCCCGTGTGATGCCTGCCATCGGCTAATTCCTTACCCGGTGCTGCTGGGCTAATCATCGACCAGAAGACTACCGACCGGTCGGTAGTTAGAGTCTACATCTGCCTGGCTGGCCCGTCAAGCACACCAGCCTGTGATAAATGGCCCCCTGCTTTGCGCCGTTCTTCTATTACGCGCCATAACGAACTTCTGCTACAATCGTCCACTGGCAGTTCACTTCCGCCGGTCGCGGCGGAACACCGCACGTTCCTCCGTGTGAGCCAGCATGACTACTCTTGGAGTCCGTCCGCGGATGATCCACGACGAAATGGAGACCACTATGCCTGCGACATCACTCGACCAACTCAGTATCAACACGATCCGGATGCTTTCCGTAGACGCGATCCAGAAGGCGAACTCCGGCCATCCCGGCCTGCCGATGGGGGCCGCGGTCATGGCCTACACGCTCTGGACGCGTCATCTGAAGCACAACCCATCCAACCCGCACTGGGCCGATCGCGATCGGTTTGTCCTGTCCGCCGGGCACGGCTCGATGCTGCTATACTCGCTGCTGCACCTGACCGGCTATGACCTGCCTCTCGATCAGATCAGGCAGTTCCGCCAGTGGGACAGCATGACACCGGGCCATCCGGAGAGCCACATGACCCCGGGTGTGGAAGTCACCACCGGCCCGCTGGGGCAGGGGTTTGCTAACGCTGTCGGCATGGCGATTGCCGAGCGATTCCTGGCGGAGCGG
Organism: Anaerolineae bacterium; assembly: GCA_020852775.1. Classification (GTDB taxonomy): domain Bacteria; phylum Chloroflexota; class Anaerolineae; order Aggregatilineales; family UBA3940; genus JADZAD01. The sequence continues at coordinate 1,880 of JADZAD010000217.1, read as the reverse complement.
TTCAATACCGACCAGCACCGGATTGTCGATCACTATATTTACACCATCGTTGGTGACGGCTGCCTGGAGGAAGGTGTCTCCGCGGAGGCTGCCTCATACGCCGGGACACAGGGGCTGAGTAAGCTGATCGCGCTGTACGACGACAACGAAATCACCATCGAGGGCGACACCGACGTGACCTTCCGTGAGGATGTCGGGGCACGCTTCCGCGCTTACGGCTGGAACGTGCTCGGCCCGGTCGATGGCAATGATGTTGATGCGGTGGATAATGCGATCAAGGCCGCAAAGGCGCAGTCAGAGAAACCGACCCTGATCATCTGCACCACGGTTATCGGCTACGGAAGCCCCAACAAAGCGGGCACCCATGGCGTCCACGGGTCACCGCTGGGGCCGGATGAAGTCAAGCTGACCAAGCAGAACCTGGGCTGGCCGTTGGAGCCGGAATTCCATATCCCGGCCGAGGCGCTTGCCAACTTTCGGCAGGCGGTGGAAAAGGGTACGGCGGCTGAAAAGATGTGGGCAGAAGCTGTTGCGGCCTACCGCGCCGTTGCCCCGGCAAAGGTCGCTGAATTTGAGCGCATGATGGCGGGCACGCTGCCCGCAGGATGGGATTCGGGGGTGCCGGTATTCAAGCCGGAAGACCCCGCCGTGGCGACGCGCGTCGCTGGCGGCAAGGTGCTGAACGGGCTATTCAAGTACCTGCCTGACCTGGTCGGCGGTTCGGCTGACCTTGCCCCCAGCACCAACACCTGGTTGGAAAGCTCCGGACGCTTCGGCTGGGACAAGGGTGGTCACAACCTCCAGTACGGTGTCCGCGAACATGCCATGGGCGCGCTTGCCCTTGGTATGGCTCATCACGGCGGCGTGATCCCGTACACCGCCACCTTCCTGACCTTCGCTGACTACATGCGTACCCCCATCCGCCTGGCGGCGCTCTCGCACCAGCGGGTGGTGTTTGTCTTCACCCATGACAGCATTGGCCTGGGCGAAGACGGCCCAACCCACCAGCCAGTCGAGCATCTGGCGACCCTGCGCGCCATTCCGCACGTCCATGTCATCCGCCCGGCTGATGCGAACGAAACAGCCGAGGCCTGGCGCCAGGCGCTGCTGTACACCGATGGGCCGACCGTCATCGTCCTCTCGCGCCAGAACCTCCCTACCATTGATTCGTCCACTATGGCACCGGCCTCCAACCTGGCGAAGGGGGCATACGTCCTGCAGGACAGCGTAGACGGCAAGCCGGATGTGATCCTGCTCGCTACCGGTTCCGAAGTCGAACTCGCGGTCAAGTCCGCGGCGAAGCTGGCAGAAGGTGGAGTCAAGGCTCGGATTGTCTCGATGCCGTGCTGGGAGCTGTTTGACGCGCAGGATGCCGCGTACCGTGCCTCCGTGCTGCTCCCTGGTGTGCCAAAGGTCTCGATTGAGGCGGGAATCAGCCAGGGCTGGCACAAATACGTGGGGGACAACGGGGCGGTCATCGCCCTCGACCGCTTCGGCGCATCCGCGCCGGCCAAGATCGCATTTGAGAAGCTGGGCTTCTCGGTGGACAACGTCGTTGCAACTGCACGTCGTGTCTCAGGCAAGTAGGAGGTCAGAGATGAAGATCGTTGTTGGTTCGGACCATGCCGGGCTGGATATGAAGGAAGTCCGGAAGGCATACATCACCAGCCTCGGGCATGAAGTGACAGACGTTGGAACCCATTCTCACGACTCCGTGGACTATCCCGACTTTGCGAAGGCCGTCGGAGAAGCGGTCGTATCAGGCAAGGCTGAGCGGGGTGTGCTGATCTGTGGCAGTGGTGTTGGTGCGAGCATCGCGGCCAACAAGATACGCGGTGTGCGTGCCGCCATCTGCCATGACTGCTACTCTGCCGCGCAGG
>JADZAD010000216.1 GCA_020852775.1 Anaerolineae bacterium | reverse complement strand
GAACTGTTCCACTTCATGAAGTCACTTCCGAACTACTGGATTGGTAACTGTATCGAGATCGCCAGCTACTGGCAACAGAACTGCGAGTAGGAAGAACGGACAGGCAGAATGCTCCGGCACTGCCTGCAGAGGTCTTAGCGGTAAGGTCAGAACAGGTAGACGGTAGTCGCAGAAGGTGTCGCGGTATTGGACAGGAATCTGTTCCTCATAGTGCCGGAAAGGTGCTCTGAGCATGTTGTCCATCATCGTCTACCTGCTTCCTTTTGTTTCAGCGGTTATGCTGCTCATAGCTGTTCTCGGAGCGGCATTCTCGTTCCGGTTTGCCAGTAAGGCCCGCTATTTCCGGGTGCGCCGGGCGGCGACTGAACGTGCCTGGCGCTGGGTGCTTGCGGGGGTGATCTCGCTGGCTCTTGGCGCCATTGTGCTACTGTTACGGGACAGGGTTCCGCCGCCGGAATGGGCGTTTCTGTCTCGCGCCCCTGCCGAAACCCCGACACTCGCAGTACCACCCACACTCCTGCCGACTGAGGCATCGATCCTGCCGGCCAGCCCCACCCCCGAACCACCCGCTGCGGACGTGACGCTTACCCCCGGCCCGGACGGAACGCCAATCATCGTGACCATCGACTCTCCGGTGACACCGCCCATTGAAGCGGCGCTTACCCTGTCAACGATCTCCAGCGGTATTTCTGCCAATCAGACGCCAATTGATGAGGGGAACGCCTTCACCGCCGGCCTGCCACGCGTGTATTACTGGGTGACGTATACCGGGCTGGCGGATGGCTCATCGTGGGCACAGGTACTGCTGCGTGATGGAGAGGTCATTCGGAGCGAGAGCAGCGCCTGGTCACGCGGAGCCAGCGGGCTGACCTACTTCTGGTTCGAGGCCCAGGGCGGCTGGCCTGCAGGGCGCTATGAGGTGCGATTCTACGTCGGTGATCGGTTGATGACCGGCGGCACCTACGACCTGATCAACTGACGCTGTTCCTGTGCCCGAGCCACCAGCCCAGACCGAACAGCAGCACAGCGGTGAGCCAGGCCAGAATCTGCTGTAATACGGTCACGGAGACCGGGGGCTGCGGAGCAGTACTTTCTGGCTGCGTTGCCGGGATTGCGCTGATGTTGATACTCTCCCGGCTGCTCTCGACCGGGCTTCCTCCTGAGATCAGCACCGCTTCCACCCGGTGAACACCCGCCTCAAGGCCGGTGATCGTGCCGACGGTCGCGCCATTCAGAGTGGTATGCAGGGCTCCATCGAGGTAGACTTCCACCCGGTTTTCCGGGATGCTGATATCGAAGTCGGTCAGCGCAAGCGATACACTGAACGGCGTATCCGTAACGACTGTACTGCCATCGACGGGCGTGAGGATATCGAGCCGTGGAAGGGGGAGCCGGATCGTAAAGGTATAGCTCCCCTGGAGCACAAACAGCGAACCGGGGGTGCGGGCGGCATAAATAACCGTGTACACTCCCTCCGGCAGGCCGGGCTCCAGCGCTACCTGAAGCGTGCGGTTATCAAAGAGGTTGTTCTCAACGGGCCCGACATCGACATGCGCCCCTGCCTCATTCAGCACCTCAAGGCGCGACTGGGCAGGAAGGACCCGCCCGTTGAATGATAACAGTATCTGCTTCGGCGGGACGGTCAGCACGGCATTGATATCCGGGATGGCCCGCGCCAGGCCAAGGCTGGCCTGTACGGGCCGGGGTGCAGGCAGCGCCAGCCCTCCCAGTGCCGCGAGCAGGGCAATGCCCAGGAGAGTGATGAGCCTGCCGGGGTGTCTGACCATACCGTTCGTATCCTGTGTTTACTCCAACCCCTGTCGCATCAGTTCATAGACGCGCTGCATATCGACACTGATCACGATAGTGGTATTCGCGGTCTTGCCGAGGCGATCGCGCCAGTCCACCACCGTCTGGCCGCGGGTGCTGTAGCCGCTCAGTTCCAGTTGGACATAGTGCCGTTCCGAGCGCGTGATCACCCGTTCCGGTTCAATCGCCACAGCCATCGCCAGCGGGTCAGGGATGAACAGGGTCTCGACGCCGAGGAAGTTCCTGATCATGGCGATCTGCGCCCGTGTGATCTTATGAAAGAATTCGCCGCGAGGGGTGCTGATCGCGCTGAGAGTGTTGGTCTGCTCAAGCGTGAGCGGGTTCTCGGCGGTCGCTTCCCATGAGAGCATGGTGATGTTCAACCACTCGCTGAAGACGATATGGGCCGCATCCGGGTCGTAGAAGATGTTGAACTCGGCGGAGCGCGTCTCGGTGTTGCCCATCGCGTAGACGGCGCCACCCATGATGACCAGTTCCCGGTACTTGTTGGGCAGGTCAGGGTCGAGGCGGGTAGCCAGGGCGACGTTGGTCAGCGGGCCGAGCGCCACCAGCGTCAGTTCGCCGGGGTGCTCGTTCGCCAGCCGGACCAGGGCGTCAACGCCGTGCTCAGCCTCGATCGTGCGTGCTGACTCCGGGATGCCGGCATCACCGAGGCCATCGCTGCCATGCGCGTCTTCCGCATTGGGCTTGCGGAATACCAGCGCACGGTCGCAGCCCCGGTAAACGGGCACGTCCCTGCCAACGGCATCCAGTACCTTGAGCACGTTCGGCGTGGTCTTATCCACGCCGACGTTCCCGGCGACGCTCACGATCGCCTCAATCGTCACATCAGGGTGGCCAAAAGCCATCAGCAGCGCTTCTGCATCATCTACCCCGGTATCCGTATCAATCACAAAACGCTTCATCAGACGTATCCTGTTCTGTTGTTGGCGCCTTAACTGACTGCGGCTCTGAGCAGTGCGAAGACGCGATCCATGTCGTATTCAAGCACGATGTTGGCGTTAGGTGTCTTGCCTGACCAGCCGCGCCAGTCCACGGTCGTCTGGCCGCGGGTGCGTTGGCCGGTCAGCTCGATTTCCACATAGCGTTTTTCGGCACGGGCGACACATTCCGGATCGAGCGCGGCAGCCATCGCCAGTGGGTCAGGCAGCAGGAAAGGCTCAAGCCCAAAGCGGTTGATCGTATAGTCGGTGATCTTACGGAAGAATGCTCCGCGCGGCGTCGGGGCGCTGCGCAGCGCTTCCGCCTGCTCACCGGTAAGCCCCTGCCGCATGGTGATTTCCCAGTCACTCATGGTGAGCATCGGCCACTCGCTGAACACGATATGCGCCGCGTCCGCATCGTAGTAGATGTTGAACTCGGCGGACATGTTCTGCGTGTTGCCCATGCTGTGAACCGCCCCGCCCATGATGAACAGGGCCTTGATCTTCTGCGGGAGGTCGGGGTCGAGGCGGGTAGCCAGGGCGACGTTGGTCAGCGGGCCGAGCGCCACCAGCGTCAGTTCGCCGGGGTGCTCATTCGCCAGCCTGATCAGCGCGTTGACGGCGTGCTCGCGCTCGACGGTGCGGCTCGATGCAGGCAGATCGGCCCCGCCCAGGCCGTCGTTTCCGTGGGCATCCTCACCGCTCTCGGGAGTGAATACGATCGGGCGGTCGCAACCCCGGTAGACGGGCACATCCCTCCCGACCACATCCAGCACCTTCAGGATGTTAGGGGTCGTTTTATCGACGCCTACATTCCCCGCGACGGACAGGATCGCTTCTACCCGTGTATCCGGGTGCGCGAAAGCCATCAGAAGGGCCTGCGCGTCATCGACACCTGTATCCGTATCGATCACAAGCCGTTTCATCGCACAATCCTGTTCTGTGTGCGGCGCTCTCCAGGCACAGGGTCAGGAGACGGCGGCCTTGAGCAGCGCGAAGACACGATCCATATCGTATTCAATCACAATATTGGCATTCGGCGTGCGCCCGGAGAAGCCGTACCAGTCCACGGTCGTCTGGCCGCGGGTATGCTGGCCAACGACTTCGACCTCAACGAAGCGTTTCTCCGCGTGGCGGACGCAATCCGGATCGAGCACAGCAGCCATTGCCAGCGGATCGGGCAGCAGGAAGGTCGTCCGGCCAAACTCCGCCATGCGCTTCACGGTGCGGTCGGTGATCTTGCGGAAGAACTGCCCGCGCGGTGACGGGGCGGTACGGAGCTCATCGAACTGGGCGGCAGTCAGGCCCTGGTTCATGGTGACTTCCCAGTCACTCATGGTGAGCATCGGCCACTCGCTGAAGACGATGTGCGCCGCGTCCGGGTCGTAGAAGATATTGAACTCGGCGGTGACGATCTCGGTATTCCCCTTGCCACGTACCGCCCCGCCCATGATGACCAGTTCTTTGTACTTGCCGGGGAGATCAGGGTCGATGCGGGTAGCGAGGGCGATGTTGGTCAGCGGACCGAGCGCCACCAGCGTCAGTTCACCGGGGTGCTCGTTCGCCAGCCGGATCAGGGCGCGCACGGCATGTTCCTGCTCGATTGGCCGCTGTGACACGGAGACATCGGCCCCCCCCAGCCCATCGTTGCCATGCGCGTCCGAGGCATCAGGCAGGCTGTGGATCAGGGCGCGGTCGCAACCCCGGTAGACGGGAACGTCCTGCCCGACGACGTCCAGCACTTTCAGTACGTTGGCGGTGGTCTTCTCTACACCGACGTTGCCGGCGACCGACATGATCGCTTCGACCTTCACGTCCGGATGGGCAAATGCCATCAGCAGCGCCTGGGCGTCATCCACGCCGGTATCGGTGTCAATTACAAGGCGTTTCATTCGGGTTGATCTCCTCAGGTGGTGGGTTACTGGCGCTGCTTGCCTTCGCGCAGGAGGCGGTCGAACTCCGCGCGGGTGGGCATCGACGGGAGAGCGCCGGACTTCGTCGTCGAGAGGCCGCCGGAGGCCGCACCCCAGCGCAGCGCCTCGGCGATGTCCTTGCCTTCCGCGATAGCCGTCGCCAGGCCGCCATTGAAGGCGTCGCCCGCGGCGACGGTGTCGATTGCATCCACGATAAACGAAGGCACGAAGCCTTCGCCCCCGGCGGTCTTGAAGTACGCGCCCTGCGCGCCGAGCTTGATCACCGCGGTACCGACCCCGCGTCCGAGCAGGATGTCCGCCGCCTGTGAAGCCTCGGCGATGGTCGCCGGGCGGATCCCGGTGAGGACTTCGGTTTCGCCCTCGTTGGGAGTGATGACATCGATGAACGGGTAGAAATCATCCGGCAGCGGGCGGGCCGGGGCCGGGTCGAAGACGACCTTCACGCCGCGGGTGCGGGCGGCCTTCGCCACGGAGATGTTCGCCTCAAGCGGGACTTCCATCTGCAGCAGCAGCACTTTCGCCCGGTCGAGGTACGGCAGGGCGCGCTGTACGTCCGTCTCATCAATCGCCATGTTCGCGCCGGAAATGACGATGATGCAGTTCTCGGCGCGATCATCGACACTGATCACCGCAATGCCGGTGCCGTGCGCCTCATCGACCATCAGGCCGCTGACGTCGGCCCCCTGCGCCGCGAGGATGCCGCGGACCTCCGGCCCGAAGGCATCCTTGCCGATGCGCCCGATAAACGCGGTTGGATTGCCGAGCTTGCCGGCGGCGCCCGCCTGGTTCGAGCCTTTGCCGCCGGGCGCGGTGACGTATGAATGCCCGAAGAGCGTCTCACCCGGGGCGGGCAGGCGCGGCACATACGTGATGATGTCCATGTTGATGCTGCCGAAGACGACGATGCTCACAGGTACCTCCGTTTGGTAGGGTGAAGGCTCTGTCTGAGGGTGGCTGTCCGGTGAAGGCGGGTGGGCAACAGCCTGCTGAGATGATAATACACCCGCCCTGATCTGCAAAGATCGCGCGCCAAATCCACGCACGGCGTTATAGCACAGGCCGCTCTGAACTGGTATACTGGCAACATTCCCGGGGGCGTAGCTCAGTGGTAGAGCAGAAGCCTTTTAAGCTTTTGGCCGTGGGTTCGAGTCCCACCGCCCTCATTTCCCCGCATCACTCACAGGCAGAATATCCTCCCCGTTCCACTCGACGTCGGCGGTTGACGCTTCGAGCGGGCTGATTCCCTGCCGCCAACTGTCCAGCAGAAAGCGCAGGATGCTGCGCCCCTGCAGCAGTACGGGTAGCGGATCATGCCACGCAAGAACCACATCCTTACTCTGGATCATCTCTGCCGCCCAGCGGTGCAGTTGTCGCGCCCGCAGCGCGGCGGGCAGCCCGTAGATCAGCATCGCACTGGCCAGCATCGCGGGCGACGCCCCCGCCGCGGTTATCAGAGGAGTGTCCGGGTTAAGAAAGGCACGGGCGAACCCCGGCACCCCGGCAAGTAGATGCACGCCGCTCGTCGCCCGCGGGTTGCACTCGATGGCATACGGGCTGCTATCTGGCGTCTCGATAAAGTCGAAGGCGATCTGCCCGGTGAAACCCTCCGCCTCAACGAACCGGCTTACCCAGTCCCACACACCCGGATGTTCCGTATGGCGGAAGTGGATCGCCGCGCCCTGCCCGGCGGTGAAATCCGACTCGTAGGCCGTGTGCGCCGTCAG
>JADZAD010000215.1 GCA_020852775.1 Anaerolineae bacterium | reverse complement strand
TCGGGCTGGCCCTGGCGGCAGCGGGCCTGCTGTGGCCGATCCTCTCGGCACTGGCGATGATTCTGAGCAGTACGATAGTGACCGCAAACGCCATGCGCCTGCGTCGCTATCCCCTTCCCGACTATCCGGCTTTCTCCCCTATAGATTGAGATCTGGGCCTATGTTCAAACCCACACCTTACCGTGAACGTCGTGTGCTCCGGGCACTTGAAGGCGCGTGGACGCGCTTTGAGGCCGTGCTGGATCGGCTCTCGGCCAGCCCCGCAGACGGGGCCCGCCCCCGTATCAACTTCAACCCGTTCTACCATCTGGGCACGCTCTCGATTGTGCTGCTGCTGGTGCTCCTGTTGACGGGCGTCTATCTGACGATCCTGTACAAGCCAGGCCCGGATCGGGCTTATGCGTCGCTGATGGCTATCGACGCGACATGGTTTGGCTCGCTGATGCGTTCGATGCACCGCTACGCCTCGGATGGGCTTGTCGTGGTGCTGCTCCTGCACGCTCTCAAGATGCTGCTGAACGACCGCTTCTGGGGTGGGCGCTGGCTCGCGTGGGTATCGGGAATTGTTCTGCTGGTACTGATCGTGATCATCGGCGCTATGGGGTACTTTCTGGTATGGGATCGCCAGGCGCAGTGGCTCGGTGAATACTTCATGAACTTCCTCTCCGGTGATACCCGACTGACGTTCGCTTCCCCGCAGGGTATCTCCGGTGCGTTCCAGTTTTTCGTTATTATTCTGTTCCTGCACGTCTTCCTCTCCCTGCTGATTACGCTGGGCATCTGGATCCATGAGATGCGCCTGCAGCGTCCGCGCCTGTGGGCCCCGCGCTGGCTGATGATTACGACCACACTGGTCATTGCCGCACTGTCGCTTACATTGCCAGTCGCCAGTGAGGCCGCGGCGGACCTGACGCACCTGGTGACACAGGTTCGGCTGGACTGGCTTTACCTGGGCTTTCTGCCTCTCTCGCGCCAATTCGGACCGTTTGGCGTGTGGATCGTCTCCGGGGCGATTGTGGCGGTGCTGGGCGCACTGCCATGGCTGCTGCCGGGGCGGCATCAGGGGCCCGCGCTTGTAGCCGAAGATCATTGCACGGGCTGTGCGGTGTGCGCCCGTGAGTGCCCTTATGATGCCCTCGAGGTTGTTCCGCGGGTTATAGATGACCGGTATGAATCCAGCGTCCGGGTGAACAATGCGCTGTGTACTGGCTGTGGGCTGTGCGTCGGTGACTGTGCCACACTGGGGATCGAACTGCCGGGCCTGCGAACCGGGCAGGTGATCGAGGACCTGCGGACCGCTCTGCGTGTGCAGTCGGATACACCCCCTGTAGTGGTGTTCACCTGCCAGCGCCATTCCACCCTCAGGACTCACGCGGCCGGAGAGCCGGTAAGCGCCACAGCGAGCCAGGCGGCCGGAGAAGGTTGGCCAGGCCCGGTCACACGAATGCAGGCCGGCGGAACGCCGCTGGTGGTCTGCACTGTGCCCTGTGCCGGCATGACACAGTCACGCTGGATTCGCGGAAGCCTCTCGGATGGGGCACGCGGTGTGCTGATCGTCACCTGCTCGACCGATGACTGCGGATTCCGTGAGGGCCCGCGCTGGCTTATCGGGCGCATGAATCGGGGGCGTAACAGCAGCCTTCTGGGTGAGCAAGTGCGCTGGGTAGAGCTTGCTCCGGGCGACCGGGGGGCATTCCAGCAGGCGATCAGCGAGTCGTGGGCGGGCGAGCCGCGGCCGGCTCTGTACCTGCCCAAAGCGATCTCCTTCACAGCCGGACTGGTCATCCTCGGCGTAACGCTTGCTGTGGGCCTGCTCGGTATTCAACCTGCAAGCGCGCAGACGACGTCGCAGGGGGTGGTACGGGTCGTGATGGCCCATACCCCTGAGATCATGGCCGCGATTACCCAGATTCAGGGCCATTCACAGAACCTGCCCGAAGGGGTCACCGCTGAACAGGTGATGGGTGGGGCGCGCTTCCCGGTGGCGCTGCAAGTCGATATCAACGGGGAGACCCGGGGGGACTGGACGTACCGGCCGAGTGGGCTCCACCAGGAAGGCCGCACCTACGCCTATGAGACGATCTGGCTTGAACCTGGCAACTATGAGGTGATTGTCCGGATGATGGACGATGGTGCGACCTGGCGTGAGGTCTTCAAGGGCTCTCTGAGCGTGGCAGCACAGAGGGCGCTTGTACTGACTTATGATGAAGAGCTTGAACGTTTTACTCTGAACCAGTGATCGGGTGACACTGGGCATCCCTGCTCAACAGGAAGGACTCACCATGAAACACCTGTGGACTGTGCTGGCACTTACTGTGCTGCTCACTGCCTGCAGCGGCGCCCCCGCCGCCGCTGACAACGGGATCGGCGACCCCGGCAAAGGTAAACAGATTTACGAAACCGGTGGAGCGAGCGGCGTACCCTGCAACACCTGCCATACCACTGACGGCACGACACTGGTTGGCCCGTCCTTCCAGGGGCTGCCAGGCCGGGCGGGTAGTGCAGTGGAAGGCCTGAGTGCTGAAGAGTACCTGCACCAGTCGATCGTCGATCCCGGCGCGCATATCGTGGAAGGCTACGAGCTGCTGATGCCATTGACCTATGGCGACGCGCTGTCCGAAGCCGATATCAATAATGTGGTCGCGTATCTGATGACGCTTGAGTAGGCCGTCTTGAGGTGCAGCATCACCATCATCCTGTAGATAACCGGTGCTGGTACAGCGTGGGCGATATTGTTCGCGCCCTCACCATAATCTCAGGACGAAAGGAAAGCTCGGAGAGGACGCCGGGCTTTCCTTCTTTCTCTCTGGCATTTGCAGCTCGCTCAGGCCGGACGCTGACAGCCGTCGCCCTGCATCTCAGCGCGAACTAGCCAATGTCAAAGCGATCGAGATTCATGACCTTATCCCAGGCGGCCACGAAGTCGCGCACGAACTGCTGCTGTGCGTCGGCGCTTGCATAGACTTCCGCAATGGCACGCAATTGAGAGTTTGATCCGACCACCAGGTCCACCCGGGTACCCGTCCATTTCAACTCGCCTGTGGCCCGATCGCGGCCCTCGAACAGATCTTCGGCTTCCGACGCCGCCGTCCATACCGTGCCCATGTCGAGCAGGTTCACGAAAAAGTCGTTGGTGAGGGTCTCCGGGCGATGGGTGAAGACACCATGCCGGGATTGCCCGAAGTTGGCGCTAAGGGCGCGCATGCCGCCGATCAGAACCGTCATTTCAGGCGCTGTCAGCGTCAGCAACTGGGCCCGATCAATCAGCAGTTCCTCGGCAGACACGGTATATCTGGCCTTGAGGTAATTGCGGAAGCCGTCCGCAATCGGCTCGAGCACGGCAAACGACTCCACGTCGGTTTGCTCTTGCGATGCGTCCATGCGCCCTGGCGTAAAGGGAACCGTCACGTTGTGCCCGGCCTTCCGGGCCGCCTGCTCGACGGCTGTACAGCCCCCGAGCACAACCAGGTCCGCCAGCGAGACCTTCTTGTTGCCTGCTTGCGCGCTGTTGAACCGCTGCTGGATACCCTCAAGCGTTCCGAGTACGCCTGCCAGGTGGGCAGGCTGGTTGACTTCCCAATCCTTCTGCGGCGCGAGACGGATACGCCCGCCGTTCGCGCCACCGCGCTTGTCAGAGCCGCGGAAGGTGGCTGCGGCGGCCCAGGCCGTCGAAACCAACTGCGGGATAGACAACCCGGAGGCGAGAATATCGCTCTTCAGGCTGGCAATGTCCT
>JADZAD010000214.1 GCA_020852775.1 Anaerolineae bacterium | reverse complement strand
GCCCCTGGTCTCTCTCTGACGGTGACGTTACTTTGCCGCGGCGTCCTGCTTTGCGATCTCCAGCATGGCCTTAAGCGCGATTTCGATGGCGCGTGCTTCGCCTGCTGCTACAAGCTGAGCAGCGTTTTCCGGGCGAGGACGCCCCAACGGACTCCCGGCGACAAAGACTGCCCCGGTGCGCCAGCCACGATACGCGCCGATGATGAACAGCGTATCGCTTTCCATCTCTGAGGCGACCATACCGGACTGTACCAGCAGGTCAACCAGTTCCTTATTGGGCGGCGCGTAGAAAGCGTCCCGCCCGCGGGTGATTCCGACAATGGTGCGGTACTTCAGCGCTTCGCCCGCCGCGACCAGTTCCTTCAGGACGCTAAACGTCGGCACGGCCGGGAACTCTACGGGGAGGTAAGCCAGCGACGTGCCACCTCCGCGATAGACGCCCGTCGTGATCACCACGTCTCCGGAGGTATCTTCGGGTTGGAAGACACCGCAGGACCCGACCCGGATAAACGTATCCGCGCCCATGTTGCCCAGTTCTTCATAGGCGATGGCGGCCTGCGGCCCCCCCATACCGGTGCCAATCGACGTCATAAAAACGCCCCCGTAGTGGCCGGAGTAAACCTTATAGCCCCGGCTTTCCGTGACAAGATAAGCATCACTGAAGTGATCGGCGATCTTCTTCGCCCGGTCGTAGTCGCCGGGGCAGAGCACGTAGCGTGAGATATCCTTGTCTTCACAGCGCACATGGTGTTGCATCGTATTCTCTCCTTGATTACGTTACCCGACCAGGCCGTCCGCACGGGCGAGGTTGCGCATCGCACGCAGTGCCACCCGGATCGCGTCCTGCTCTCCGCGGGTCTTGATCTCCTCGGTGCCCACTGGCTTGACTTCGCCGGGCCGCCCATCTGATACGTAAATTGCTCCGGTACGCCACCTGCGCAGCGCCCCGACGACAAACAGGGTGTCGCTCTCCATCTCTATGAATACCACCCCGGCCCGGGTAAGCAGCGCCCATGCAGATGGGTCAACCTGCGGAGCGTAGAAAGCGTCGCTGGCGATGCCCACGCCGACAGTATATTTCTGGCCTGCCTGCTCCGCTGCTTCGGCCAGCGCCTTCAGTACCGGCCAGCCGGGAACCGCCGGAAACCGGATGGGCAGGTATGCCTGTGACGTGCCACCCTGCCGGACGGTGCCGCTGGCGATCACCACGTCTCCGACTTCCTGCCCGGGCTGAAAGACACCGCATGAACCGACGCGGATAAAGGTATCCGCGCCCATATTGGCGAGTTCCTCCAGCGCGATAGCAACGGTCGGCCCGCCCATGCCTGTACCAATCACGGTCATAAAGACGCCCTCGTAGTGCCCGGAATAGACTTTGTATCCCCGGCTCTCCGTCACCAGATAGGGATTAGTGAAGTGATCGGCAATCTTCTTCGCCCGGTCATAGTCACCGGGGCAGAACACATAACGTGAGATATCCTTCTCGTCACATCTGACGTGATACTGCATGATGCTGCTCCTGTGCTCCATCCCGGCGGGCGATAGCGCGCAGCGCGTGCAGTGCCACCCGGATAACGTCCGTCTCTCCCTGCTCGAAGCGCTGCACGGCAGCAGCGTCCTTGCCTTTGCCGGGTCCACCATCCGCGACATAGATGCCGCCGGTGCGCCAGCCGTGGTACGATCCCATCAGGAAAAGGGTGTCGCTCTCCATCTCGATGGAAACGACGCCAGCATCCACCAGCATCTGGCGGAACTCCGGCTTGCGCGTCGCCAGGCCGTAGAACGCATCCACCGCAATGCCAACGCCGACAGTGCAGGGCAGGCCAAGCTCGCCGGAGGCGTCTACCAGCGCCCGCAGCACATCGAAGTGAGGTACAGCGGGGAACTCCGGAGGCAGGTAGCCGTCGGCGGTACGCCCGTAGCGGAACGTCCCGTTGCCGATGACGATGTCTCCGGCGTCCTGGCCGGGCTGGAACGTGCTGCACGATCCGACGCGGATGAACGTATCCGCGCCCATATTGGCGAGTTCCTCCAGTGCAATAGAGACGGTGGGGCCACCCATGCCAGTGCCGATTGAAGTCATGAATACACCTTCGTAGTAACCGGAGTAGACCATATAGCCGCGGCTGTCACTGACCAGCCGATCATCGGTAAAATGGTCGGCGATCTTCTTCGCGCGCAGCGGGTCGCCGGGGCAGAGCACATAACGCGCGATGTCTTTATCGTCACACCTGATGTGATATTGCATATGTTTTTCTCCCACCTGCCGGTATCATGCCTTGCTGCGGGGTCAGCGGAAGCAGCCAGGCCATCGTGAGGGACACCTCTACGGTCATTGTGTGACGATGTCATGTGGTTCGTCAAGTAGGAATGAGGACAGGCTGATGACAGAAAATGAAGTTACCGTGATCAAGCGCCGCCATGATGGGGCAGAAGTCTGGCGATATACGGGAAAGGTACTGGAGCGCACAACAGACGCCGTCGTACTGGAAGCCTTCTTCACGCGAAATGACATGCCACTCGGCTATGTGACGCTGCGCCACGGCGACCGAATGGTGGAGTACTTCTATGCTGACCGCTGGTACAACATCTTCCAGATACATGACGTGGACGACAACCATGTCAAGGGGTGGTACTGCAACTTCACCCGACCGGCACACCTGGCGGATGGGGTAGTCGCCGCGGATGACCTGGAACTGGACCTGTTCGTCTACCCGGATGGGCGGATACTGGTGCTCGATGAGGAGGAGTTCGACGCGCTCAGCCTGTCGGCGGATGAATCCGGGCAGGTGCGCGGTGCGTTGGAAACGCTTCGCCGGATGGTACAGGAGGGCCGGAAGCCCTTCAGGAATTTTTCAGAATAGGAACAATGTCCCATCCCCACGCATATTGACCGCCAAGTTTTGCCCATGTTATACTTTTGTTTGTATTTCCAGGTGCGCCCGTGTCAGATTACTGCGATCCGGGCCAACTGATTAAAGACCAGGCTTACCGGAACAAGACACGACCTGTTGTCACCCGTGCCAGCCGAACAAAAGCTCGCTGCTGGCAAGGCTGTAAGGCCAGCGAGTAGGGCTCGGAGGCCGGGGTTTTTGTTTCCTGGAACAAGCAGTGCTTTCTTTGGTGCTTCCATGCCAGTGTATGCTCATCGTGACCTCCTGCGAATCAACGTCGGCTTCCTGCTCAAGGAGAGCGCCGGCTATACGCGCGAGGTGGCGTTTGAATATGCTGACCTGATCCAGGTAGATGAGGTTGTCGTCCACAGCATGGAAGGGGCACTGCGCCTGAGCCGCACGCCGCAGGGGGTAGTGCTGGTCGGTACCCTGCGCGCGCGCATCCCCAGCGAGTGCGTCCGCTGCCTGTCGCCGTTTGATCTCCCATTCACGATTGAGTTCTCAAACCTGTTTGTGCCCATCGCCACCCTCTCGCTGGAGGCGCGGCACGAGAACCCTTATGTGATCGATGATGGCGACAATATTGATCTGGCGCCGCTGGTACGTGAAGACGCTATCCTGGCTGTTCCAATCCAACCGCTGTGCTCTCCGGGCTGCAAGGGGCTGTGCCCGGAATGTGGTCAGGACTTGAACAAAGGGACATGCGAATGCTCGGCAGGATCGGTTGATCCGCGCATGGCGGCGCTCCGCACCCTGCTGAACGACCAGCAAGGATGACACCTGCACCCTGTGCAGGTGTTTTTGGTAGTTGGCTGGATTGAACTGTCTGTGTCGGGATTTCGATGTTCGCGAGTGCCAGAGGAAGCGAAAGGAACGGAATGTATGGGACGCACGGGCCAGCACAATACCGACTATATGCTCGATCTGCTGGAAAAGGCGGAAGCGCAGGGGTTCGTGACGACAGGGGACGTCATGCAATGCCTGCCCGGTATGGGAGAAGGAGATGAGCGGGTCGAGGAAGCCCTCCTGCTGCTGGCCGATGCCGGCGTGAAGGTGCTGGCTGGCCAGGAAGAGGCAGAGTTCATGCCATCCGCCGACCTCGATGACGATCTGGTTGACGAAGATGACCTGCTGCTTGAAGAAGCTATCGCCTTTGATTTTGATGACCTTGCTGACCTGCCTGAGGAAGACCTGACGCTTGACCTGTCAGGTATTTCCTCAGATGACACGGTCGGGCTGTACCTCAAGGAAATGGCACAGGTTCCACTGCTCGATACAGAAGAGGAAGTCGAGCTTGCGCGGCGCCTTGAACTGGGTTACCTTGCCGAGAAGCGGCTTCGTAAAGCCAGCAGCAGCCAGTTTTCGCAGGAGGACTACCAGCACCTGACGGCGCTGATCGAAGATGGGCGCAACGCGCGCGACCACCTGATCAAGGCAAATACCCGGCTGGTCGTGAGCATCGCCAAGAAGTACATCGGGCGTGGTGTACACTTCCTCGACCTGATCCAGGAAGGAAACCTCGGTCTGATGAAGGCGGTGGAGAAGTTTGACTACCGCCGCGGCTTCCGCTTCAGTACCTATGCCACATGGTGGATCCGCCAGACCATCACCCGGGCTATTGCCGATCAGGGCCGCACGATCCGGGTGCCTGTCCATATGTCGGATCGAATCCGCCGCCTGTACAAGACTGCCCGCCAGCTTGAACAGCGCAACGGGCGCAAGCCGACCCCGGAAGAAATTGCCAGCGCCCTCAACCTGGAGCCGCGCAAGGTACAGTGGATGCTCAAGGTGAGCTGGCAACCGCTGTCCCTGGAGCACCCGGTCGGTGAAGAAGAAGATAGCGAACTGGGCACGTTTATCGAGGACGAGACGACCCCGACCCCGACCCAGAGCGTACAGGACAACCTGCTGCGTGAGAAGGTTGAGGAGATGCTCGCTACGCTGACCCCGCGTGAGGCCCGCATCCTGCGCCTGCGCTTCGGGCTGCAGAATGGGCGCAGCTATACACTGGAGGAAGTCGGGCAGAAGTTCGGGCTTACCCGCGAGCGTATTCGCCAGATCGAGGGCAAGGCCCTGCGGCGCCTGCGCCATCCGCGCCGCTCACGCCAGTTGCGCGATTATCTTGCTTAAGTCATTCCAGACAGATCACGAACAGCCGGAGTTGCCCCACTCCGGCTGTTTTGTTCTGCCCGCCAAAGGTAGCACGCCGCCGCCGGAATGGGCTATACTGCTCGACGGCAGGTAAGCATGTCCCTTTTCAGGCAACCGTTAAGTGAATTCCGCCGGCTGGCACGCCGTCTTCCGAAGAACCTCTGGGCGATAGTGGTTCTTGCTGTGCTGGCGCTGGTAGTCATCACCGGGTTGACCCGCCCAGCTGAATCCGCTGTCTCACAGGAAGTTGCGCAGATCACGCTGGACGCTGCCGCCGCGCGCGCCAACCTGTCTGCCCAGTCGCTTGCTGCAGAGCTGACCCTGACCCCTCCTGCTCTCCGCCTGACCAGTGCGGCGCCGACACTGGCGCTGCTCGGGCAGCAGGAAATCCGTCAGTTCGCCGCCTCAGCCCGTGCAGACTCCGAGGTGAACACGCTGGACTGGGGCGCGGTGCAGGCTGCCGGGCCACCGAACACACCCGGTTGCGGCAACTACCGTTCGGCATGGTCAACCGCCAACCCGAATGGTTCCGGAACACTGACGCTGTATTACGCTCAGCTTGTCAGGCCGACTGCCGTAGTCGTCTATCATTCGTTCAACCCCGGCTTCATTGAGCAGATCACGCTGACTGACGTTTACGGCGATCAGGCCGTCATTTATTCGGCTATTCCGCAGGCCATTGCACAATGTCCATTCGCACAGGCCATCCCGGTAGCTGATGCGCAGTACGGGACAAACACAGTGATGATCACGCTCGACCAGATTGCGAGTATAGGCGGAGCCAACCAGATCGATGCAGTCGAACTGGTGGGAGTCAAATACTGAGTGGACTCCGCATCTGAGCGCAAACGCCCGATTATCACCTTCCAGACCATCATGTATGGCCTGCTGGTAGCGGCTTTTGTTTATGCGCTTTACCGCTACCGTGGGCAACTACTCGATATCTTTGACGTGCTGCAACAGGGCATCTGGTATCTGGTGCTGGCGAGCATGATAGTGCTGGCGCTGTCAGTATATAACCAGGCCATGCTGTATGTGAGCATTTACAGCCTGCTGGATATCCCTTCCCACCGCCACGAAATGCTGCCGCTGTATCTCATCCGGCGTTTTGTGACGGTCGCCGCACCCAGCGGCGGTTTCTCAGGCTGGGTGCCGTTTCTGCAGTTCGCCCGCCGCCGTGACCTGGCGGTCGGGGCCGTGTTTGTCGCCAATCTGATCTACACTATCCTGTGGTACAGCACTTTTGGCGTCTTTCTGCTGATCGGGTTGCTGTATCTCTTCTTCCTGCACGATCTGCAGTGGTTCGAGATCAGTGCGGCCATCGTGATGCTGGTGACAGACCTGGTGATGATCGTGCTCTTTGCCCTCGCCTGGACTGCACCACATTACCTTGAGCGGGTGTTGATGCAGATTGGCCGCCGGGTTGAGGTGGTGGCAGGGCGGATCAGGCGTAAAGCCCCGGTCGGTGAGCGCCAGTTGACGACCTTCGCCACTGACCTGACCCGTGCCATGGAATCCATGCGGCGGGCAGGTACACGCCACCTGGCCGCACCAGTGCTTCATGCCTTTCTCAACGAAGCCCTGAATATCCTGACGTTCTATGTGATTGCGCTCGCCTTTGACATGCCGGCCAGTTTCGGGGTAATGGTGGCGGCTTACAGCGTAAGTATCCTGTTCTTCGTCGTCTCACCTACCCCGGGTGGGCTTGGTTTCGTCGAGGGGACGCTGATCGTTGTACTGACCACGCTGGGTGTTCCCCCGGAGAAGGCCACGGTAGTCACACTGGCTTATCGTGGGATCAGCTTCTGGTTGCCCTTTGTGCTGGGGTTTACCGCACTGCGCTGGTTCAACCGTCACCCGGATGTGGGCAGAGCAGTTGACGCCGAAGCCTGACTCACGCCTGTCACTATCATCAGCAGGTCCTGCTCCAGTGACCCCGAAAGTGGGTTTTCTATGATCCGTCCGCGCTCAACACCGTCCGCATCATAGATTATGAAGGCCGGCACCCTGAGGACGCCAAGTGCTGCCTTGCGTGTGCTGTCGCTATCCTCAAATATCTCCCAGTTCCAACCGGGGAGATGCTCCGCGATGCGCGCCATAGCCGGGAGGTTGCGCGCACAATCACGGCAGCCGTGCCGCATCGCAATCACGACATGCGCTTCTGGCAGGCGGCGAGCGATCACAGCAAGCAGGGCGGCTTCTGGCTGATAGGCTTCATAGATGGCGTACAGGGCTTCACCAGAGCCGGCGTAGTCATGCAGCGGCGTTGTCATCACGCGAGAGGTGTCCTTTCCGAAGACGGGATGGGCAGGCTATACTCTGCTGCGAGGGTTCTTCTGATACGAGAAGGATGGCAAGAATGTCTGCTGCACAGAATACCATGTCCGGCTCACCCCGCACAGACTGGCTGCGGATTGCCTGCATTGCGCTGGTGATCGGCGCGCTGGGCATCAGTGGCTACCTGAGCTATACCGAGCTGACACGCTCGTCCGTTGCCTGTCTTGAGGTCGGCGGGTTCGACTGCGATCTCGTGCAGAACAGCAGTTACTCCAAAGTGATGGGGATACCGGTCGGGGTGCTGGGCTTCCTGGCGAACCTGTTCCTGCTGGCGCTGCTGGTCCTTGAGGACCGTATTGCCTTCCTGCAGGATAACGGCATCACGATCTTCTTCGCCACGATCCTGTTCGCTGTGCTGTTCTCACTCTGGCTGATCTACGTGCAGGCGGTGCTTCTCAAAGCCTTCTGCGTCTGGTGCCTGGCTCACGAACTGATCGTTGCGGCCCTGTTCATACTGGCAATCCTCCGGCTGCGAAGCCACCTGGCAGGCGGCGAAGAATAGCGGCTTTAAAGGACACAGGACGGTATGCGCAGCGGGGGAGCACTATGTGCTCCCCCGCGACGTAAGCATTATCCGGTGCTCAGAGAGCTATTCATCACCACCACCGGGGTCGTCTCCACCGCCAGAGTCATCACCACCACCGCCCGCGTCGTCGCTTCCGCCAGAGTCACCACCACCGTCAGTGTCGCCGCCGCCGATGTCGTCACCACCACCGTCGGTGTCGTCGCTTCCGCCGTCAGTGTCAGCATCACCGCCGCCAGCATCGTCGCTTCCGCCGTCAGTGTCAGCGCCAGCACCGTCAGTCTCGGCATCACCGCCGTCAGTGTCATCACTCAGCAGGGAATTGAGTTCCTCCGAGGAGAAGCCAAGTTCCTCACCCAACTGGGCCAGTTCTTCCTGGCTCAGCCCATCCAGCGCACCCAGGCTCTCACCCATCTCTTCGTCGCTCGCCCCCATACCCTGGAGCGCTTCGAGGGCACCCTGTGCGTCTTCAGGGTCGAGGTAGGTGCCAATCTGGTTCATCAGTTCGACGCCCTGGCCGGGGTCGTCGAGCATACTGATCACCGAGCCCACGCCTTTGTCTTCAAGTTCCTCGGTGCCCTCCGGGGTCTCGATCGTCATCGGGCCTTCGCCACTCCATGCCTCGTAGTCAAGTGCAACCGAGCCGTCAGAGGCAACCGGCAGTGAGTCAGTAGCGAACGTATCGGTGGTTCCGTCCGGGTTGATCCGGTTCATCACCATACCGAAACTGCTATCGGTCAGGCCTTCACCGGTGATTTGCATCTGGCCGGTTTCCGGATTGGCGCTCAGATCAAGGCTCTGGCCGGGGCCGAGTTCCCCCCCGACGAGGGTCGAACTGTAGTAGCTACCGTTCTGCTCAAAACCGACCGCAATCTGCGGTGACTGTGGGCTCTCAGTGTTGATCTGGAGGCTGCGTTGCTCAGGATCAACACTTATGGAATCCGGGAACTGCCCATCCGGGCTGGGGGCCGGGCTTTCTGGCGTCCCACCGAAGTTGAGGTTCTGAACATCAGCGGAGAACTGCTCGCTGATCAGCCGCACAGAGCCATCCTCGACTGGCTTACTGGTGACAGGTTCAAAGTTGACCTGCACCTGCTCGTCGTTCGGGACGATCAGCACTTCATTGTCGTTATACAGCAGGCCGCGCACCCTGAGCACCCGGCTGCCCGTGATCTCATTGACAGACTGGCCCTGCACCATCCCGGTGCTTTGTCCTGCGGAGTTGGTTGCCCGGACACTGGCACCGCGAGCCGCAATCATCAGGGTCGTCCCGGCATAGTTGAGCCCACCGGTTGCAGGACGCGCCAGCCGGACATCACTGCTGGCTGATGCGGCACAGAACGAACATGACGGCTGCTGCTGGTAGACCTGGTAAGGAATGAAGTTCAGTGAGAATGTAGAAGCATTACCTGTCCATGGCCCGGAGTCTTCAGTGGGGTTGAGCGCTGCCAGTGAGTACGTCCAGGTGTTGGCGTTGACGTTGACCTCAATGAATTTCTCCTCTCCGGGCCAGTTGTTGTCATAGACCCAGATATAGAAGATACCACCACCCCGGTCTTCGACGGCATAGGCGGTGACGGCATGGCCACCTTGATCCGAGTAGATGCCGATATCAGCAGGGAAGCCGTTTGCCTGGAGTTTCTGGATGATCTCCGCGGGCGTACCGTTGACGGTCCCGGCGTAGGCCTCTTCGGTGTACTGCCAGGTGAACTCCTGTGCAATGCGCTGCATCACGGGAACACTCTGGGTGAGGCCATAGGCGCTGCCCACGCCACCCTCCAGAGTAGCCGGGTTTTCATCGCCCGTGTACAGCCGCATCGCCAGCAGACTGAAACCGGCACAGTGTCCGCCGTTCATGTCGCTGTTCAGTTGGGCCATATACGCCTGTGCCTGTGGGGTGGGAACACAGCTCGCGCCTGACCCACTGGCACAGACAGCGTCACCGTAGACGTTCCAGAGGGCCTGGATCGTCAGGTTTCCCGCAGGATACTCTCCACCGTAGTTCGGGAAGCTGAAACCATTGGACGCCGGGCTGAAGCTACCGCCAGCCGGAGGGCTGGCCGGTGCCGGAGGCGGCGATTGTGGCTCCGTGCTTCCTGCCATCACACCGCCCGGGTATACCACGTTGCCAATCTCCCAGACTGCGGGCGAATCGCCAAGGGAAACCCCAAATTGCTCGTCTACCGTCTCACCGGCGCAGTCCATTGCCATCGCATCATAAGTTCCTGCCGGGATATCCTCAACTGCCAGTCCGGCGCCTGCAGTCAGCGGGGCATTGATCAGACTACTTCCCCAGGAAGTGGATGTGCTCAGGCTGATATATAGCTCGCACACGTCCGCGCCCGTGGTGTTGGAGACGGTCAGCGCTGGGAAGGCAACGCTGCGTGGTGGGCCCGCCGCTTCAGTCTGGGCGGCCTGCTCTGCTACGGCCGCTTCGCCCGCTGCGGGGGCTGCTTCCGTGCCTGCCGGAACACTTCCGCAGGCGCTCAGGGCAGTCAGAAGCAGTACGATAAAGGCCAGGCTGAGTAGTCGCTCTGGTGACAGGCTTCTGGTGGGATGACTCTTTCTGGACATAGTAGGGCAATCTCCTTCAGATGGCGATATTGTCGGTGAATACGGGAAGGGCTGGTTACCGTCAGGAAAGGCCATCAGGTCTGCAAGACGGCCGATCGCACGGTCTGCCTTTGCCTGCTCTCCGGCAATTGGGGATATGCCCCGGCGCACCCGGCCAACGGCCATGGCTACCGGAAGGCATAACCAGAAAGGTACGTACCTGATCCGATTCCAGCGTATCAGAACGCGGGGCGGGGCACATCTGCTTATTGCTTATCTTGAGATAAGCGTTTGCTTAGGCAGACGGAGGCAGGTGTCTGGCTGCTGGCGCCCACAGCCTCGCAGTGGTATTACGCGGTGCGGCAGAAAGCAAACGAGGGAGCACCTGGCTCCCTCTATCATTATGTGCTGTATTCTGGCTGGTGAGAGTTATTCTGCCGGGGCCAGCTGGGCCGATTCAGTAGATCTGGTGGGTCATCACACCGCCATCGACGCGCAGATTCACGCCCGTGATCCAGCGCGCGGCGGGCGAGGCGAGGAACAGGCAGGCGTCGCCGATATCCTCCGGCATGCCCAGCCGCACCAGCGCGGCGTTCTTCTGCCAGCGCACGACGCCGTCCGGATAGCCCTGCTCAATGCCCTCACGCCAGATCAGCCCCGGCGACACGGT
>JADZAD010000213.1 GCA_020852775.1 Anaerolineae bacterium | reverse complement strand
GCGGTTACAGGCCACCAGTGACGGGTCGTCCGCAGCAAGGGTGGCGGTGGCAGTGTTCTGCATATTCGAGTAAGGCATCTGGCCGATCAGCACAGGAGCGTCGAAGTCGTCATTAACTACTTCTGACGACAGCGCGACCTTCAGTTGCATGGTCCCGCCACCGGCGGCCGTGTCGTAGTCAGCTACCTCAATGTAATAGTTCGTCCCTGCCGTCAGGTTGACGGACAGACGGGACGCACCGAGAGCTGCTCCGCTGTCGTTGTCGCATGCCCTTTCGGTCAGGCTTCCTACCGTCCCTGTCCAGACACTCAGGACGGTATTATAAGCGCTACCGATCGTGTCGATTTCCACCAGCCCACCGGCGGAGGGGGTGTAGCGATACCAGACGGTATTCGAGTTAGTCCCATTGCCGCAGGAAGGCATCGGGTCGTTCGCCGCAATCGTCGCCAGTGACGTATCCAGGCTGGCCGTGAATGGCAGAGCCGAGATGGTAACAGCGGACGCAAAAGCGTCATTCGTCGGCGCAACAGGGCCTGAGAACGAGCCAAAATTCAGCAACCCGCCGTTCGTGACCAGTGTACCTCCCCGCCCCATCTCCAGCGCTACTGCGCCCGCCACATACGGGGTAGCCATCGAGGTCCCACTCATGCCCACATAGCCATTGTTCAGGTACGTGCTGATGATGCTGCCACCCGGCGCCCAGATATCAACATCGGGGCCGTAGTTGCTGAAGTAGCTGCGCTGCAGGTTGGAGTCTACCGAGCCGACCGCAATTGCTTCCGGGTATCTGGCCGGGTAGATGGCATATGGCGTACTCTCGTTTCCAGCCGCAGCAACCACGCTGACCCCTCTGCTTTTTGCATAGATCACCGCATCATGCAGGTAGCTGACATCCGAAGAGCCGCCAAGGCTCATGTTGATGACCTGCGCGCCATTATTAGCAGCCCAGATAATGCCCTGAGCGATACCTGAATATGATCCGCTTCCGCCGGCGTCCAGCACCCGGACCGGCATGATCCGGGCGTTTGGTGCAACCCCGGCGATGCCGATGCCGTTGTTGGCGTTCGCCGCGATGATCCCGGCGACGTGGCAGCCGTGTCCGTGTTCGTCTTCGGGGGTCGTACCCGGCGCGATGAAGTCATACCCGGCAACGATGCGCCCGGCGAGGTCCGGGTGGCTGAGGCAGACGCCGGTATCGAGGACGGCTACCGTGATCAGGGGGGCGCCCGCCGGGAGCGTCAGCCAGGCCTGCGGCGCGTTGATCGCGGGCAGCGCCCACTGCTGTGCGTAGAGCGGGTCATTCGTAGCGGCGGTAACCTGCTGGATCGTCGCGTAATAATCGGGCTCCGCGGCCTCCACCACCGGTGATTCCGGCAGGCTGGCAGCGCTCACCCCGGCGGGCACTTCGACCACCACGGTGTTCAGTGCATCAATCGTGCTGGCGATCGACCCACCGATGGATTCGATGTAAGCGATCTTCTCGGCTTCGCTCGCCGTCGCGTCAAACTGGATCACGACCTGATCCGGTACAACCTCCGCGGGGGGCGCAACAAACACCGGCGCGATCCCGGCTTCGGGAGTTGGCGGAACGAGTGTCGGCGCAGCCGGCATGACCATGTTTGCCGCCGGCTGGATGGGCCCCTGCGGCTGTGACGATTCCGCCGTATCGTCCGATCCCGCTGAAACGGCCTCATCCCTGCCAGTCTGTGCAGGCTGTTCCGGCCAGGTTGGCTGCGCTGCGGCGGCAGGAGTGGGCAGGTCAGCTGCCAGACCGGCTTCGGCGGGCAACGCGCTGACTTCAGCCGGTGCCTGCCCGCTCAGTTCCCTTCCGATCAGGACAACCGCCGCCACCCCGATCAGCAGGCCGATCAGAGCAACCATCAGCGCGCGCGTGTAATGACTCATTACCGTTCCCCCGGATGCGGCCCGGCACAAAGCAGGCCTCTACCCTTAACTGTACCGGGAGGCCTGCCTGTTGTATTCCGTATGGACTACGTAATTTGCGCGAGAAAACTACTGAATTATCGGCCCCGGCCAGATTGAGGTGGTACCCATTTAGTGGAGACAGATCTACGTCAAAGAATACTGCTCCTCAAAAGCCTGAGGGGTGAGGTAGCCGAGAGCAGAATGACGCCGCTGACAATTGTAGTAGAGTTCGATGAAGTCGAAAATATCGCGGCGAGCCTCGGCGCGTGTCCGGTAGTGAGCCTGATGAATCAACTCTGATTTAAGCGTACTGAAGAAGCTTTCCATAGGGGCATTGTCATAGCAATTTCCTTTCCCGCTCATGCTGACCTGGATGTGATGGTTGGCCAGAAGCGCTTGATATGCGGCACTGGCATACTGGCTGCCCCGGTCCGAGTGATGGATCAAGGTGTGGCTTACAACGCGTCGTCCAAGCGCCATTGTCAAAGCTTGTTGTACGAGCTCATCGCGCAGGTAAGGCTCCATAGCCCAGCCCACCACTTTCCGCGAGTGCAGGTCGAGAACCGCCGCCAGGTAGAGCCAGCCTTCAGCGGTGGGAATATAGGTGATATCGGCTACCCACTTCTGGTTGGGTGCCGCAGCCGCGAAATCGCGACCGAGCACATTCGGAGCGACAGGCCGCCGGTGCCTGGACTGGGTCGTAATTCGATATCGTCGTCGCCGACGTGCCTCAAGACCATTCTGCTGCATCAGTCGCGCCACCCGCTTGCGGCTGCAAACCTGCCCTTGGGCGCGCAGCTCAGCCCGAATTCGCCGGCTACCATAGCGTCCCCGGCTGGCCTGGTACGCCTGACTGATGGCTTGCAGCAGGAGACGATCCGCGCGCTCCCGCTTGCCACCCGCCCGGCGCTTACGCCAGGCATAATACCCACTGGAGGAGACCTCCAGCACCCGGCAGAGCGTGGCGACCGCATGCCGCCCACGCTGGGCTTCGATGAAGGCGTATTTCATTTCTTCTCCTGAGAGAAGATACCCACTGCTTTTTTTAAGATGTCCCGCTCTTCACGCAGCTGCTCCACCTCTCGTCGCAGCCGCCGCACCTCCTGGTCGCTATCGGCCAACTTGCCCTTGCCCTGATACGCCTCCTTTCCCACCTCCCGGAACTGCCGCTTCCAGCGATACATCATCCCAGGCGCTAACCCCAGTTCGTCCTCGATCTGGGCCACGCTCTTCCCACTCGTCTCGGCCATATCCAGCGCCTGGACTTTGAATTCCCGTGTGTATCGTCGTCGGTGTTCGTTCTTCATTGGATGGTCTCCGTTTGCTCAGTGTACTGTCTTAACTGACTCTCCACTGAATCGGTACCATCCCACTACGTACCGATTCATCGGATTTCAGTGCTTAATTACCACCGAATACGTAGCCAGATGGCACAGAAGTATGGTTTAATGGTAGATAGCTTTGCATTCGACTGAGTAGCGGCGGTTTCTTCTCAGTACTCAGCCAGTGGATGAACCGTTGTCCAGTCTGTGACTACTCGTGTATTTCCACTGTTACCACGCCTTGATCCCTGTCGGCTCCACAGCGTGAACCGACACCTGCAAGTCTGGCCGTGGGAGGAGATAGAGAGTTGACCACAATCCTTCAATTCCCCCAGGAGACCTACCAGGCGCGGCTGCGGACGGCTTCGGCTGATGCTTCCGGAGGCTGGACATGGGTTCATGGGGCCCCGCACCGGGGCAGTGCAGGCGTCTACAACGCGATCAACAACGCTGAACTGGCGCCGGGGGCCCGGTACAACGCCGCGACCTGCACCGATGCCAACGGCGCCCTATGGCTCTTCGGCGGGTACGGCGCGGATCACATCGGTCA
Source organism: Anaerolineae bacterium (assembly GCA_020852775.1). Lineage (GTDB taxonomy): Bacteria > Chloroflexota > Anaerolineae > Aggregatilineales > UBA3940 > JADZAD01. Next base: position 371 of record JADZAD010000213.1, on the reverse strand, counting down.
GAAGGGCTGGCTGAGCGACCTGTGGCGCTGGGACGGCAAACAGTGGATGTGGTTTCACGGCGCGAACGTCACTAACTCCAGCGGCAACTACTACACGCAAAGCCGTTTCCATCCCAGGAACACGCCAGGCGCACGCTACGGCGCGGCTCTCTGGTTTGATCGCCGCGGCTATCTGTGGCTGTTCGGCGGCTATGGCTACGACGCACACGGCGTATTCGGCCTGCTCAACGATCTCTGGTGCTGGCGCGACCACCAGTGGTGCTGGGTCAGCGGCGCGTCACGCATCGATACCCGGGGCATTTACCAGGAAGGCGGCGACCGCCCACCCCACCCCGGCGCCCGGGCCGAAATGGCCTGCATCCCGGATGGAT
>JADZAD010000212.1 GCA_020852775.1 Anaerolineae bacterium | reverse complement strand
GGCAGGACGCATCCGCCGGGAGAGCTTCTCAGAGGCAAACGGGCAACATCAGCCGGCACTCAGCCGGATACAAGCTGGTTCAGGCGCGGATAGGCCCGCAGCACCGCGAAATACACGATCACGCCGAGGATACCTACCGCACCCTGGAAGAGATTCGGGATGACCTCCGCGACCGCAACCGGGAAGGTCAGCAGGATCGTGCCGCCGATCAGATAACCAGCGACCAGGATAGCAATTCCAGCCAGCACCGCCAGCACCACCCGCTCCAGTGACTTGTTATTGAGCACAATCCAGCCCACGACGAACCCCTTCAGGCCATGGACGATCAGCGTGATTGGCGCCCACTGTGCGTAGCCTCCGACGACATCCGCCAGCGCCGTGCCCAGCCCACCGGCGACCAGCCCGACCCATGGGCCGAAGGCGAAAGCGGCGAAATAGATGGCAACGTCCGCGAGGTGCGCGTAACCGTTGGGCACCGGGGTGGGGACACGTACCAGCATCGTCAGTGCCATCGTAAGGGCTGTCATAACCGCAGTGACGGCCAGCGTGCGCGGGTTACTGAGGTCAAACTTCATGATGGTCCCTCCTTTTGGCGAAGGAACAGGTAACTGGAGTTTACCTGCTAATGCAGGAACTGCTCCACCCAGCCCAGTGAGAAAGCCCCCGCATAAGCGATGAAGAGCGCCTGAATCGTCTTGCCAACCCATGCCGCAAGCAGGAACTTCCACCAGGGGACACGCAGGGAGCCGCAGACCACCCCCGCCATATCGAAGAGAGGGTTGGGCACCGCCGCGAGGACGACGATCACCAGCAAGCCATATTTATTCATCCAGCCGCGGATGCGCTGATAGACATCAAACTGGTCAATAGCGGAGGAGCCGCCGTAGCCCGCCGCATACCCGGTGAACTCCCCCAGCGCCGCGCCGGGCCCGGCGGTCAGGCCAACCAGCAGCGGGTTCAGTGTCCCGCCCAGCACGAAGACGAATATCAGGCCGGGCACGGGCAGGATCAGGGTGGCGTTGCCCAGCAGCATCCCCAGGAAGCCACCGAGATAGCCCAGGTGCTCTAGCTGGCGGATCTGGTCACGGAAGGCAAAGATGCCGAAGGTAATGCCAACCGCAAAGACCAGTGCCAGCATCTGCTTCCAGCCGAAGGGCTGGTGTACGCGGGCCGGCTGCGCGGGCTGGCCGGGTTCAGGTAGCGGAGCGTCAGAGTGTGACAGGTCGCTCAATGTTGCTGGCTCCTTCTCGCCTGGATGCGGGCGATCACCATTTCGATTGCGATCTCGTTCATCCCACCTTCGGGGATGATCACATGCGCGTGGCGCCGGCTCGGCTCGACAAACTGCTGGTGCATCGGCCTGACGGTTTCCAGCCACTGGTGGATGACCGATTCAGTTGTCCGTCCACGTGCCGTGATGTCCCGCTGTAAGCGGCGGATGAAGCGCACGTCGTCGTCCGTATCAACGAAGATGCGCACATCGAACAGGTCACGCAGGCGCTGGTCGGCGTAGATCAGGATGCCTTCGACGAGGATGACACGGTGTGGCTGCACCACCGTCACGTCGTCTGTGCGAGTATACGTCGAGAAGTCGTACACAGGCATCGAGATCGGCTCATAGCGCTGCAGGCGGCGCACATCGGCGATGAACAGGTCATCGTCCAATGAGTCGGGGTGGTCAAAATTGACCTGTGTGCGCTCATCAAACGGGAGGTGGCGCAGGTCTTTGTAATAGTTGTCATGGGGCACGTAGGCGATCTTGTCCTCGCCGATCTGCGCCAGAACCTGCCGCGAGACCGTGGTCTTGCCTGCGCCACTCCCCCCGGCAACGCCGATCGTGATCGGGCTGGAACGCTGCGGGATCGTCAGCTTATCAGACATAGGGCATCTCCTCACAGGCGGCACACAGAGCGGGCATCTGCGCCAGGCGCGTTACTGGCTATTTATCAGAAACGCCCCGGAACATATGCTCCGGGGCGTCAGAGCCATCCATGGGACTTGAACCCATAACCTGACGCTTACGAAGCGCCTGCTCTGCCAATTGAGCTAGGATGGCGGGGAAGTGAGCCGTATTATAGCGGGTTCCTGTATGCCCTGCCAAGAAATGAACGCCTGTCCAGCCACTCTCAGGGATACACCAGCACCAGGCTGATATCGTTGACATTGGTACCGGTCGGCCCGGTGATGATATGCCCACCAAAGCGTTCAAAGAAGCTGTAGCTGTCGTTGTTCGCCAGGAATGCCCAGCCGTCAGCCTTCATCTCACGCGCAGCCGTCTCCCCGGTGGCGATGGCGCCAGCCGCGTCTGTCGGGCCGTCCACGCCATCCGTGGCGAAGCTGGCCACGGCCACGCGCTCCCACCCGGCTACCGCCAGCGCCGCCGCAAGCACGATCTCCTGGTTACGTCCGCCTTTGCCGGGGCCAGCCACCGTGACGGTCGTCTCACCCCCGGCCAGATAGCAGGCGGGCCGCCCGGCACGGTAAAGATTGATCGCCTCCAGTGACAGCCGCCGCCCGAATTCTGACGCCTCCCCCTCGACCCCATATGCGGCCCCACCCACCACGAAGCCAAGTTCTTCAGCACAGCGAACGGCAGCATCGAGCGCAAGGCGGTTGCTGCCGATTATCGTGTGGTCAACCTGCAGCAGCACCGGGTCACCAGGCTTCAGCGTCTCAGGATGTTCTCCGCGCAGCCCTGCCTGCAGGTGGGCCGCCACCACGGGCACGGCCTCCAGCAGGTGGTACCGCTCCAGCACCGCCAGCGCGTCCGCATAGGTCGTCGGGTCGGGTGCAGCGGGCCCGGAAGCAATCACATCGAGCGGATCGCCCAGCACGTCGGAGAGCAGATAGGCGTGAACCGGCGTCGGGAAGGCCAGCCGGGCCAGCCCACCTCCTTTAAGCACTTCACAGTGTTTACGTACCGCGTTCAGCTCGCCAATCGGTGCGCCTGCGCGCATCAGCATCCGGGAGATCTCGCGCAGATCGCCGAGCGCCAGCCCTGCGACCGGGAGCGTCAGATGTGCGGAGCCACCACCGCTGATCAGAGCCAGCAGGACACCCTGTGGATCGGCGGCGGCATGCCGCGCGATCGAAGCGATCGCGCGCGCAGCCAGCAGGTTTCGCTCATCCGGGAGGGGATGAGCGGCGGGGCAGACCTGTATTCCACCCGGCAGCGTCACCATGCCCACCCGTTCCGGGACGGCCGCCACCACCCCTGCCGCAATCCGTTCTCCGCAAAGGCGCACAGCCTCCGCCGCCATCTCCAGCGCGGCCTTGCCCGCGGCCACCAGATAGAGCGGCCCTTCCTCCGGGAGCGTGCCGGGAAGAGCGTGTCGCAGCGCGCGCGCCGGGTCAGCGGCGTGGAGCACCGCCCGCATGATCCGGTGGATATGTTCCGTGTGGTCAGAGAAGTGAGGCTGCGCCATATCACCATTGTACACCGGGAGCATCCGGCTATACTGAGGAGCAGGTCAAAGCGACTGCGGAAGGTTCAACGATGGAAGGAATTGGAATCCTGGTCGTGCTCGCCACGCTCGGTGGGCTGGCGGTGCTGGTCACACTTGCGCTCTTCTACGTGCGGCGCGGCGCTCAGATGGATGATGATGCACGGGGCCTGCAGGCGATAGCCCCGGAAGCACGGCTGGAGGCCGGGGAACGTCTCGCCAGCCTGACAGCGGAGCAGGTCGAGGGCATCGTCAGGACGAAGCTGGTGGATTATCTGCGAGACAGCCAGACCACGCTGGATTTCGGCCCCGCGCCTGATGGTGGGCTGGCTTTCTGGGTGAACGGTGCGGCGTATCCCGCACCTGACGACATCCCCGACCAGACGATCCGGGAAGCTATCCGTGAGGCGGTCGCGCAGTTGAATCGGGGCTAGGCGCCCGCCTTTCTGTACAGCAGGCCGCAGGCTATCGCAGGGTGGCAGGGTCTTCGAGCCAGGCCTGCCCGAGCTGCGTGAACTTCCGCAGAAAGAGCGTGATCTGCGCCTCCAGTTCTGCCGCCGAAGAGAACGACCAGACCTGATCCGGGCCGTCATGTTCCAGCCCGCGCGCCGGGTCGCCTGACATCCGCATATGCAGCCGCCCCTCCCATGCCGGGACAGCCATCATCGTGTGCGTATCGCTGACCTTGAAGCGGTCGAGGTTGATAACATAGCGGTGCTCCTGCGAACCACCGATCGTGATGGACCATTCCGTGTGCTCAAAGTGGATCCGTGTGATCACGTCCGGGAGCAGGTAGCGAATGAAGCGCAGGTTGGCGCGATAGGTATTCGAGTACGCACCCATATCTTCCATGAGCACGACCTTGTCCGGCGGGATGTGGATATCACTGCTGCGAAGCGGATAGCCCAGCGCCGTGAGCGGCCCCTCCAGCGCCTGAGCCAGCGGCAGGTTGAACGTCTGGAGCAGCGTAACCACGTCCTCCGGGTCGTCGGCAGCGGGCGTATGCGGGAGCTGCCACAGGTAGTCGTTGACGCGAGTCATCGCTGGTTCATCCTTCCTGCGACAGAGCATCCATACCGGGGGCGATCACCCGCTCCGGATGGGTGTACAGGTTCATGCTGTTATGGCGCAGATAGCCCACTACAGTGATATTCCATTCCCTGGCAAGCCCCGCTGAGAGGCTGGTCGGCGAGGTGCGTGAACATACAATCGGGACTTCCATGCGCCGTGCCCTGGCGATCATCTCCGAGCTGATCCGCCCGGTCGCCAGCAGGACGCAGTCGCGGGTGGAGATGCTGCGCAGCAGCGCCATGCCCCGCAGCTTGTCGAGGGTGTTGTGCCGCCCGATATCCTCGGCGACCAGCAGCAGCCGCTCGCCATCGCTTAGCGCACTGGTGTGCACACCACGCACCCGGCTGTAGAGCGCGGCAGCATCGTTCAGGCGATCCATCAGCATCCAGAGTGCCTCCGCTGTGACGCGCTTCCCGGAAACCAGCGGGGGGAAGCCCCTGCCCAGATCACTGAACGTCACCCCACCGCCGCAGCCGGAAGTCAGAGTGAAGCTGGTGGGCAGCGCCACGTCACCTCGCTCCAGCCACACATCCACACAGGTATCCCCACGTGAGCGATCAATACGTGCCACATCATCGAGCGTGGTAATCAGGCCCTCATTCGCCAGAAAGCCGAGGGCAAAGGCTTCCAGGTCGCACGGGGTGCACATCACCGAAACGACTTCCTGCCCGTTGACATAGATGCAGGCCCGCCCCTCGTGGATGATCTCCGATCCGGATGTCGCCTTACCCTGGCGGGTCAGAGTCGTATACGCGAAAAGGCGTGTCCCTTCGCAGGCAAACTCGTCAGACAAGACAGGCGGCAGAGGATCGGTTTCCATAGGTAGCGGTACTATAGCATCTGATAATAACCCCTGTAAAGCGTATTCTCTGCTGACGTGGCAGGCCGCACAACGATATCATAGAATGGCTATTTACAAACAGAAATTTTTTGCGTACAATAAAATAATATTTGTTACACCAGACAACATAAGGATAGCTATTATGGGCATACCTGATTGGAATGGGAACCATCGGTCAGATGCGTTTGACTACGTCGTGACAGCAGAAGTTCTGAAATCCTCGTCACGAAGCAGCGGTGACGACAATGGCTTACTCTATCTCATTGG
>JADZAD010000211.1 GCA_020852775.1 Anaerolineae bacterium | reverse complement strand
GCGTGACGGGTTCGATATCGGGCGGTGGGGTATCCGGCTGGTGACGAAACATCGGCGTCCTGCGGTCACAGCGGTCAGGCTACTATTGTAGCCTCTGGCTCCGCCCCGGACGACTCTAGCTCCCGGTTGCGGCTGTGCTTTCACCGCATGAGTACGGCAGCCGCACGGTGAACGTTGTTCCCTGCCCCGGCACACTCTGTACATCGATCGTCCCGCGGTGGCGTGTCACCAGCCGCCTGACAATGCTGAGGCCAAGGCCCGTCCCGGGGATATTCGCGTGGCGGGCGTTACTGGCGCGGAAGAACTCGGTCATCAGGCGTGGCAGTTCATCTTCCGGGATACCGATGCCGCTGTCAGCCACACGTGTGCTCACCCATACCGGGCCGGCAGCCAGGTCAATCGCCACCCTGCCGCCGGGGGGTGTGTACTTGATGGCATTACCAATCAGGTTGTCGAAGATGCGGATCAGGTCGGTCTCCACACCACAGACCACCACCTGTGACGCCGTGGGCAGGTTCATCTCCAGCGTAATCTGCTTCTCGGCGGCCTGGGTTGACCACTCGCTCATCAGGTTCTGCAGGATGCGGTCAAGATGCAGTTCGACGGAGGGCGTGATGCTGATGTCCGTCTGGCTGGCCGCCAGATCGAGCAGATCATCGACGAGGTTCCGCAGCGCATCCAGCCGCGCCTCAATCCGGCGGGTGATGTCGCGTTGATCCTCGGTCATATCCCCCGCGAGGCTGTGCAGCATCGCGCGGATCAGGCTCTGTGCCCCGGCCACCGGTGAACGCAGCTCGTGAGTCGCCACCCGGACGAATTCCGAACGCTGCTGGTCAGCCTGCTTGAGCGCGTCATGCGCCAATGCGTTCTCCAGCCCCAGTGCCCCCTGCTGGGCAATCGCGCGCACGAATTCCGCCCGCTTCTCATCAAAAGCCCCTGGCTGGTAGGCATACACCCGCAGCACACCCAGCACCCGCTGGCGGCCCGCCACCGGCACCACCAGCATGCTGTGGATACCTTCCGCCAGCACTTCATCCCGGTACTGCAACCGCCCATCCCGGGAAACATCGTCGATAATGACCCACGGCTGGTTCATCACATGCTGATCAAGCGGGCTTTGCGAGACGCGGATCGGCCCCTTATCGAGGTAGTCCTGGCTCAGCCCGTGCGCGACCGCCATCTCCAGCCGCTCGCCGCTGCTGTCAAACAGGCGCAGTGACGCCGCCGGGGCGTCCAGCGCCTGCGCGACACTGCGGGTCAGGCTTTCCATCACCTCATCAAGGCTGAGCGAAGAGGAAACGACCTGTGTCGTCCGCAGCAGCGTAGCGATCTGGCGTTCGCGTTCACGCAGGAGCTTCATCGTGGTAGCCGTGAGATAGACAGTGATGAAGCCGATCAATGCGAGGAACGTCAGTTGCGCCAGGATGAAGACCGGGTCGAGGTGCAGAGCGTCCGGCAGCGCCGGAATCACGGTGTAGTGCGGGATGATCCCGGCCCGTTCGAGCAGCGCGATCACCAGCGTCGCACCGACGCCCAGCGCAGCGTAGATGTACGGTGACTGCCCTGGCAGCAGAATCGCCACCATCATCATGTGGATCAGGAAGAGCACAATCGCCGGCGAGGAAATGCCACCGGTCAGATGGATGAACAGCGCCGTCGCCGCCCAGTCCACCGCGACCTGCGCCACCACCAGCCGTGTAATGACCTGCGTCTGTGCGGGTTCCGGCTGGGTACGTGCCCGGCGCGTCAGCTCGTACAGGGCGATGTTAAAGAGCAGAATGAACAGGCCGATGCTGTAGAGCCAGGTCTCGGGGAGGGGCAGCCTGAGCCAGTAGACACAGATCACCGTCGCCGCGAACACGCCAAACCCGGCGGCGAAGCGCACGACAATCATCCGCTGCACGTTACGGGCAAAATCGCCATTCGCCAACGGCAGCAGTGGAGCAACTGCCAGGTCATGATCGCGGGTTGCTGCTTCCGCTGGATTCCCGGATGCAACTGCCATCATCACCAGCCTTGTGAGGAGAGAAACGGGTCAGTTGAGCAGAGCGTTCACCTGCGCAACCAGTTTATCCGGATCAAGCGGTTTGTCGATGAACGCATCCACCGGCAGGTAATCCCGGTCAGGGCCCACCCGCAGCGGCGCGGTCGAGTGGATCGCTGTGAGCATCACGATCGGCAGTGAGCGAAACGCCGCATACTCAGATTTCGGATCCGGGTTGCGCAGCGTCAGCGCGAACTGGAAGCCCTCGGTGGTGGTGTCCATCATCACGTCAAGGATGATCAGGTCAGGGTGCTCCGTTTTGACCGTCGCTAATCCATCGCTGCCATTATGCGCCTCGATCACCTTGTGGCCGGCACGTTCCAGGCACAGGCGCGCCGCCAGCACCATATCCGGGTCATCATCCACGATCAGAATTTTCGCCATGGTGGTTGATCCTTATACGTTCACAGGCTCATCAATACCCAGTTCGCGCACAATCGCGGCGCAGACTGCCGGGAGTGCGGCCTCGACCGGGGCGCTCAGCCCCGGCTCCCATCCGATCCCGGCAGGCTGCACTCCATATATCGTGATTTCCGCGGGCAGCACACCCAGCGCTTCAGCCAGCGTCAGCGCTTCGGCCAGCCCGGCGGCATGCAGAGTGCCGCGCCGGGAGAGATCGGCCTGCCCCAGCGTGGCCTCATCGGGCATGAAGCGCCGCCACTCCCCTGCCTTCAGCCCCATCTCCGCCGCATCGATGATCACCACGCGGTGGTAGCCCTGCAGCAGCAGCACCGTCTCCAGGCCAGGCGTACCTCCGTCCAGCAGCGACACCCCCCCGGGGAGCGGAAACTCCGCGAGCATCTCGCAGGCCCGCGCTCCGAGGCCATCATCGCCCCGCAAAGGGTTGCCCAGCGCCAGGACAAGCGTGTCTTTACTCAAACTGTACATCCAGCACATGCGTCGAGCAGGAGATGCACGGGTCATAAGCCCGCACCAGCATCTCCAGTAACAGCGTGATGTCTTCCTTTGAGCGGTCGAGCACGGTGGGCACCAGTGCCCGCATGTCCGCTTCGATGTTCGCCAGGTTCTGGCCAGTCGGGATGATGCAGTTCGCCCCGACTACCCGCCCGTCTTCGATTACGTAGTTGTGGAACAGCACACCACGCGGCACTTCACACGCGCCAGAGCCTTCTCCGGAGAGCCGCGCCGGGGGTACCGGGTCCTCCCAGCGAATACCGCGCTCCAGGAGCGTGTCGCACAGCGTGATCGCGTCTTCCACCGCATGGACGATCTCGACGACCTGTGCCGCGGTGTTCATGTACGGGTTCGTGCAGATCGGCGCCAGCCCGATTGCCTCCGCCGCAGCTTTAGCGCGCGGGTGCAGGCGGTCATGGTTCACGTTGAAGCGAGCCAGCGCTCCTACCATGTAGGATTCGCGGTTGTGTGCACAGTGCTTCGCTGAGGAGTGCGGCACGATCTTTTCATTGGTGATGCTGCGGTACTCTTCGATCGGCCAGCGCCCGCCATCGGTGCTTGCGATCTCGCCATCGATGAAGCAGTACCGGTCATCCTTGCGCAGCGCCACGTACTCGGTGTCACGCTGGAAGCCCGGGAAGGTCAGTGTAGCAAACAGATCCACCGTCGCGTCCACGTCGGGGCGTGCCGCTACCAGCTTCTCGCGCAGGGCTGCGATCTCAGCCGTCTTCGGGTAGTGCGTGAAGCCACCGACCGTCATCGCAATCGGGTGCGTATGCCGTCCGGCGATCACCTCGCAGATGTCCCCGGCCAGCTTCTTCATCCGCAGCGCTCGCAGCACCACGTCCGGTGCGGCCTTCGCCAGTGGGATGACGCTGCCCACGCCCAGGAAATCCGGTGCGACCAGCATGTAGGCATGCAGGATGTGGCTGTCAAGGATTTCACCGTAGAAGTTCAGTTCGCGCAGCAGGACAGTCTGCTCGCTGGGTACGATCCCCAGCGCTTTTTCCGTCGCCCGCAGCGAAGATGTCGCGTGCCCCACCGCACAGATACCGCAGATGCGCGACGTGATATGCGAGGACTCGGTGTAGGGCCGTCCGCGCAGCATCGCCTCAAAGAAGCGCG
>JADZAD010000210.1 GCA_020852775.1 Anaerolineae bacterium | reverse complement strand
TGCTGATGTTCGCCTGTGTCCTGCTGCACGAGCTTGGCCATGCGCTGCAGGCGCGCGGCCTCGGCCTCAGCGTTCACAGCATCGTCATGCTGCCAATCGGCGGGCTGGCACAGCTTGAGAAATCGCCGTCACACTCCTGGCAGGAACTCAGTATCGCGCTGGCCGGCCCTGTGATGAACCTCGGTGCGGCAATCGTCTTTGGCGCGTGGGCTTATCTGCTGGCCCCCTTTTCGCCGGGTATCTGGGCCCAGGACCTGCTGCTGGCAACCCGTGGTTACCCTGCGCTGATTCGCTACCTGTTCTGGACGAACCTTGTGCTGTTCCTGTTTAACATGATCCCGGCCTTCCCGATGGATGGGGGGCGTGTCCTGCGGGCCGGACTGGCGCTGATCACGGATTACCTGAGCGCGACGCGGGTCGCGGCGTGGGTCGGGCAGGGCAGCGCCGTTCTGCTCGCGCTACTGGGGCTGTTCGGTGGGGGAACAGCGGGCTTCCGCCCTAATATCGTGCTGATCCTGATCGCGCTGATCATCTTTGCCGGGGCACAATATGAATCGATCGCCGTGCGCCGCCGCCGCGCGCTCGTCCGCTACGAGGCTGGAGATGTGTGCCACCCTCCGGAACGGCTGCTGCACCCGTGGGACAAGGTCTCCCTCAAGCTCATCCGTAAATTGGTGCGGGAAGGCAGCACCCTGCCAGTGGTGGTCGATAACCGGCTGGTTGGCGTGATTACCGAGTACGAGATTTTCAAACTCATCGGCAAGACAGATAGCGTAACCATTGCCCACATCATGCGCCCGAACTTCCCGACACTACGTACTACGGATACATTATGGATTGCATATCAGGAGATGAACGCATCACAGCTCACCGGTCTACCGGTATTTGCCGGTAACGTTTTTCAAGGCATGCTGACGATCGACGATCTGAGAGACGCCTGGCGGCTCCGCCCCCGGAGAAACGCCAGGGTACAGATACCAGACCAGGAGACGCAAAGAACCTCATGACCACCTACGACCTGCAGCCTCATGGAGCCCATGCAACCCGGATTATCGAAGAGGATCATTCACTCCTTTCACCCTCCAATACCCGGGCCTATCCGCTGGTCGTGAGCCACGCGCGCGGCTCCGAATTGTGGGACGTTGACGGCAACCGTTACATCGACATGGTGGCCGGCATCGCGGTAACCGCGACCGGGCACTGCCATCCGGAGGTCGTCGCCGCGATCAAGGAGCAGGCGGATCGCTTTCTGCATGTCTGCCTGAGCGACTTCTACTACGAAACTGCTGTCGAACTGGCGCGCAAGCTGGCGGATATCGCGCCGTTCAAGGAGAATGCCCGTGTCTTTTTCACAAACTCCGGGACGGAGACGGTCGAAGCGGCGCTCAAACTGGCACGCTACGCGACCGGGCGCCCCCGGATGCTGGCCTTCCTGGGGAGCTTTCACGGGCGGTCCATGGGAGCATTGTCACTAACCTCCAGCAAATACCGACAGCAGCAGGGGTTCGCACCGGGGCTTCCGGGCGTTACACATGTCCCATACCCCAACCCCTTCCGTCCGATTCTGCAGTACAACCGCTTCGATGATTACGGCAAGGTGGTCGTCGATTATATTGAGAACGTCCTGTTCGCCACGAACGTACCAGCAAGCGAAGTTGCAGCAGTGTTCGTCGAACCCATCCAGGGGGAAGGCGGATATATTGTCCCACCGCCCGGGTTCCTGCCCGCGCTGCGCCGGCTGTGTGACAACTACGGTATCCTGCTGGTGGTGGATGAAATCCAGAGCGGCCTTGGGCGTACTGGCAAGTGGTGGGCAGTCGAGCACTCCGGGATTGAACCGGACATGGTCCTCACCGCCAAGGGCCTGGCGAGCGGTATGCCACTGGGCGCTCTGATCGCGCGGGAAAGCCTGATGCAGTGGGAGCCAGGCAGCCACGGCAGCACCTTTGGCGGTAATCCGGTATCGTGTGCCGCTGCACTGGCAACCCTGCGCCTGATCGAGAACGGGATGATGGATAATGCTGCCCGGATGGGCGAACATATCCTGAGCGTGCTCAAGGGCTTCCAGGAGCGATACTCCATCGTCGGGGATGTGCGCGGCAGAGGCCTGATGCTGGGTATTGAGATCATCACTCCAGACGGAGCCCCGGCACCGCACCTGCGTGACGAGATTGTCGGAGAAGCATACCGGCAGAAGCTGCTCATCTTCGGGTGCGGCCCCAGCAGTGTACGCCTGATGCCTGCGCTGAACCTGGATGCCACGCTGGCCGAGGAGGCACTCGACACACTGGACCGAACGCTTGACGCCATTCAGAAATCCATCCAGGCGTAACGTCAGCGCGAACGCCGGTATGCAATAGAAATGCGTTAGATAGGCCGCTGGCTACAGCCGGCCTTTCTCTTTCTCATTACAATTCAGTCATGCTACAACGTCTGATCCGGCAGCAGGATTACCTGCTCGATATTACCCAGGCACTGACCGCCAAGCTCAGCCTGAACGATGTACTTCGCAGCATCCTGCGCTCTGCGACGGAGATGCTGGGCGGGCAGGCAGGCCTGATCGCGCTGGCTAACGGCGAAACCTTCACGCTGCGGGCGAGCTACGGCATCAATCCCGCGGTACTGCACCTGTTTGCCCCGCTGCTGGCGGGTGTCACCCATACCGGGGCGGAAACGGTCGTCATCCCGGAGGTTGGCCGGAAGCTGCAGATGATCGCGCAGGCAGCGGGCATCCCGCTGCGGCAGGTGGTGGCGCTGCCGATGGCAGTGAGTGGTGAACTCGTAGGGATCGTATTCATTTTCCGCGAGTACGGCGGCGCATTCTCGCGGAACGACATGCGTGTGCTGCAGAGCTTCGCCAGCCAGGCAGCAATCGCGGTGCACAATGCACGCCTGTATGAACAGATCGTGGCGGAGAAGCAGAGGCTGGATGCCATCCTGCGGCACAGCGGTGATGGCATCATGATCCTGACCCCCGACCACACCGTCGAGAGTATCAACCTCGCTCTGGCAAAGATGCTGGCGGTGCTGCCGGAATCGGTGCAGGGGAACGCCCATGCCGAGGTGATCCGTTGGGCAAAGCGGCAGACAAGTTCGACGCTGGAGGAGGCGGTACTGAACGGCTGGCCGCTCGGTGAGTATCACGACCTGTATGTTGAAGGCGACCTCCAGAGGACGGACGGCACGACGCTCAGTGTCGGGATTACCTATGCGCCGCTGTTTGACGCGGATGGCAAGCTGCGCAACACCGTTGCAAACGTGCGGGATATCACGCGCTTCCGGGAAGCTGAAGAAGCCAAGAGTATCTTTATCTCGATCGTCTCTCATGAGCTCCGCACCCCGGTCTCGCTGATCAAGGGATACGCCGACACGTTGCGCCGCGATGATGTGGACTGGGATCGCGCAGCCCTGATAAACGGCTTGCAGATAATCGACGAGGAAGCCGACCGGCTTGCGGAACTGATCGACAATCTGCTCGATATATCCCGGATGCAGGCCGGGATGCTGCCAATGCGCTTCGGCCCGGTTGCGCTGGACCGGGTCGCAAAGGGAGCCGTAGAAAAATTCAGTACGCAGGCGGCAGCGCACAACATCACCCTGACCGCACACTTCCCGGAAGGTTTCCCGACCATTGAAGGGGACGAACAGCGGCTGGGGCAGGTGATCCGCAACCTGTTAAGCAACGCAATCAAGTACTCCCCGGAAGGGGGTAACATCTCCGTAGAAGGTGAAGGCCTGACGAACGCCGTGCGGATCACCGTGAGCGACGAGGGGATCGGCATGTCTGCCGAGCAGCAGGCCCACGCTTTTGACCGCTTCTATCGTGCCGATAACGCACTGACGCGCAAGACGGAAGGGGCGGGGCTGGGGCTAGCGATCGTGCATTCGATTGTCGAAGCCCATCACGGGATTATCACGCTGGACAGTGCACCCGGCGAAGGAACCTCGGTCACCGTAACGATGCCTCTGTCCCAGCCCTGAGGGGTGTGATACAATCTTGCCGTCCAGGGGCAGCAGGCCTCCGCCCGCGGCGTTTTCTGTTGTGAGCATATTTAAGCTACGGCACGTCTTCTGCATCGAAAGGGATTTCTCACATGGCACGACCCGCCTCGGCGACGATCAACTGCCCCAACTGCGGCCAACCGTTCGGGGCCTTTCTGGAGCAAATCCTCGACACCCGCG
>JADZAD010000209.1 GCA_020852775.1 Anaerolineae bacterium | reverse complement strand
GCCCCCATCTCCAGCGCGGCGATCTTGTCCACGTCCTCAATCCGCGCTGTCAGCATGATGAACGGGACTTTGCTTTCCCGGCGGATCAGGCGGGCTGCTTCCCAGCCATCCATCTCGGGCATCATCAGATCCAGGATCAGCAGGTCAGGCTGCTGCTGGCGGGCGACGAACAGGGCTTCGCGCCCGTTGGGGGCGGTCAGTACCTCATATCCGGATTCCTCCAGATAGGCTCGCACGGTTCGCACGAGGTCGGCTTCATCATCGACTACAAGGACTCTGTAGGCCATTGTCTGCCTCCGTTATCCAGCATATTCTATCGGGGAGCTGCTGCAATCCCACTGCGTTGACGCCACCATACCGGCCCGGCACTTATTGTGGGCTATTCGGCCAACCGCTGGTTCAGCAGTTCGACTACAGTATCCAGCAGCACTGTCTGGCGCTGGGAACCCTGACCTTGTCCCTGCCCCCCGCCTGTAGGGGTTCCGAGTGCGGCAGCGGTTGCCCGGCGGGACTCGCGTTCGGCCGGGCTCATGCCACCTACGCCCCCACCCTGCGGGGTCACCCCGGGCTCAGGTGTTGAGAGGGTGAGCCCTTTCTCGGTATAGAAGGCGTTCAGGTCGTCGGTCGTGAGATGCATTGCGGCGATGGCGGCAATCTGTGCGGGTTCCATGTTTGCGATAAGACCCGCCTGAGCTGCCTCCAACTCCTGCTGTGCCGCTGTCGAATCTGCCTGCAGGGCACGCAGCAGGTTCCACATCATGACCAGATTGACGGCCTGTTCCTTCGAGACCGCTTGCGGCGTTTCTTCCAGTCTGAGCGTGCCGAGAGCGAGTTGGTTACGAATGCTGATAGCTCCCGTATAGTCCTCTGTCAGTTCCATGGATGGGCTCCCTTCAGCAGGGTTGCTCATCATCGTGTCATCTGTCTCCACAACAACAGCTGATACGGGGGTTATTGGGGACACTGGTGCCTCGACCGCTGTCCTGGTGCTGACGCTGCAACCTGCCAGTATCACGACAAAGGTTGTTACAAGTGCGACGTAGGGGGTGTGCTTCATGGTATGTTTCTCCTGTGAAGATGGATGGGATTCGTTATTCGTGGCGCAGCGCGACAATGGGATCGAGCTGTGCCGCCTTGGTGGCTGGGTAATAGCCAAAGAAGATGCCGACCGACCCGGCTGCGGTAAAGGCAAGCGGAATGGAAAGGGGGACGATCTCTGTGCGCATTTCGCCCAGAGCCCCGAAGAGCGTGGAGCCGCCGACGCCGGCAAGTACCCCTACCAGCCCTCCGGCTAGGCTCAGGATCAGTGCTTCGAGGAGAAACTGAAGCTGCACATCACGCGGGCGAGCTCCCAGAGCCTGACGCAGCCCGATTTCACGCGTGCGCTCCGTCACACTGACCAGCATGATGTTCATGATCCCGATGCCGCCAACCACGAGCGAAACGCCGGCAACCCAGCCAAGCAGATCCCGAAATGCCTCAGTGGTGGCCTGCTGCGTGGATATGATGTCCTGTTGAGTCTGGATAGTGAAGTCGGGCTGAGCCGGATCGACGTCATGCCGCTCCGCCAGCACTGTCGTCACCTGGCTGATGGTGCTCTCGATGACCTCTGGGCTTTCTGCCTTGACGTAGATCGTCCGTACCCGGTCTCCACCTATTGCGGTCGGCATGAACTTCTGAAAGACAATCTCGATGGGAACGTAGACTCTTCCGTCGTAGTCCACGTCAGCCACAATTCCCTTCTGGGCCATCACGCCGATGACCGTGAGGCGGGTCGAGCCAATGGTGATCTGCTGACCGATCGGGCTTTCTTCTCCGAACAGATCCTGGGCGATGCCATATCCCAGCACTGCGACCTTCACACCACGGTCGTTTTCCTCGGTCGTAAAGAAGCGTCCTTCGCCGATGGCGTAGTCGCGAACGCCAGGGAAGCTGTCGGTCACGCCGAGGATTGAGATGGCCTCAAGTGTTGTGCTACCTCCTTTGACCGTCTGCGATGCATTCTGCTCGGCAGAGACGCTGGTCGCGCTGCTGACTGTTTCAGCGATAGCCTCAGCATCTTCGTACACCATCGTTCGGCTGGCACCGGGGACGCCACGGATCGGTGACACGATAAGCAGGTTGGCACCCAGCGAATTGATCTGTTCGGCGATCGCGGCCTCTGCTCCGGCACTGATAGCCAGCATCATGATGACGGAGGCGACGCCAATGATGATGCCCAGCGTGGTCAGGAAGGAGCGCACCCGGTTGAGCATCAACCCCTCCCAGGCGATCTGCAACGTCTGTGTGATACTCATTTCAACTCCTCCGTTCCAGGCATTCGTGTCTGTCACCCCGTCCATCCGAAACGACCTGTCCGTCACGCATGCAGATCACCCGCTCAGCCTGTGCGGCACGTTCCGGATCGTGGGTCACCATGGCGATGGTGACGCCCTGCGTGTGCAGATCGGCTAACAGGGACATGATTTCTGCGCTGGAGTGGGTATCCAGGTTCCCTGTTGGTTCATCTGCCAGGATCAGGGGTGGACGATTGATCAGGGCGCGTGCAATCGCCACTCGCTGCTGCTGCCCACCAGAGAGTTCATTGGGGCGATGATGCAGCCGTCTGCCCAGTCCAACCCTCTCCAGTGCTTCGGCGGCGAGTATTTCGCGTTCTTCTAGGGGCATGATCACGTCACTATACAACATGGGCAGCATGACATTCTTCAAGGCGGATAACCGGGGCAGCAGATTGAATGACTGGAAAATGAACCCGATCTTCCGGTTGCGTACCCCGGCCAGTTCCGCCCGGTTCATATGGCTGACATCCTCACCATCCAGACGGTAAGTACCATCGGTGGGACGATCGAGGCAGCCCAGGATGTTCATCAGAGTTGACTTGCCTGATCCGGAAGGCCCCATGACAGCGGCAAACTCACCACTCCGGATATTCAGCGAGACTTTCCGCAGGGCATAGACCGCGATGTCTCCGACACCATAGACCTTCTGAAGATCAGTGATCTCAATAAGAGGGGTTTCCATGGCTATTCCACCTCAACGGTGCCTGTGCTGACCGTATCCCCACGCGACAGTCCTTCTAGAATCTCGGCGTTGGCGAAATCAACCAGGCCGACCTTCACCGGGCGCATGACAAGCTCACCGTTAGCATCAACGACGAACACCGCGTACTGTCCTGGCCCGATTTCGCGCAGGGCCTGTACCGGGATCAGAAGCGTGTTGGTAGCTTCACCGGCAATCACTTCGACCTCGGCGGACATACCAGCCAGGAGTGTGACATCGCTATCTTCGGAGCGATCCATTGCCGCCCAGACCTGCACGGCTGGAACGCCATCAAGCATTACGATGGCGGGATCGATGTGGGTGACAGTGCCGCTGAAGGTCTGATCCGGCCATGCCGTCAGCAGGACGGCGACGGGATTCTGTGGCGCGATCAAGCGGAGGTCACTCTCTTCAAGATAAAAGCGGATCACCGGCTGGTTGAGGTCTGCCAGTGTGATGACAGGGTTGTTCCCCACGGCTTCGCCGGGACTTGCGTAGATGGCGGTGACGGTCCCGGCGATAGGGGCGGTGATACGGGTGGCTTCCAGTGCCAGACGGGCTGATTCCACAGCCAGTTCCGCCTTATAGACTGCCCACTGGTCGGCCTGCAGTGCGCTGCCGGGTGCGGCTATCAACTCCTGCTGTGCCTCATACACGCTGCCTTCAGCCGCGATGAAGGTGTTCTGGGCGCTGTTCAGGGCGAGGTTGTACTGGGCCTGGGAGATCGCGAAGGCTGCCTGTGCGCGGTCGAGTGCCGCTGCAGCCGAGGCCCGCTCAGCATCGATATTACGTTCCCAGTCTCTGATGGGGTCAAATGCGTAGGCATATGCTTCCTGTGCGGTTCCAAGAGCAGCCTGTGTGGTTTCAAAGTTGACCCGGGTCTGTGTCAACTGGTCGTTGGTGGTCGGATCATCCAGTGTCCGGGCCGCCTCAACGTAGTTCGCCTGGGCGCCACCTAGGTTGAGTCTGGCGTCCTTCTGGGCGACTTCTAACCGGGTCCGGGCTTCCAGCAGAGCCTGCTCGGCCTGTGCCAGTTGCAGCTGTGCTGCACTGTCATCCAACTG
>JADZAD010000208.1 GCA_020852775.1 Anaerolineae bacterium | reverse complement strand
TTTTGTTGCAGTCTATCCATTTCGCCTTATCCATCTTTCGCCACACCCTGGAGGGGAACTATGGTTCGTTATGGTGCGCACGCGTTCGTCTGGATCCCGGAATGGAACGTCGAGACCGGCAATTACGCCATCGAGCAGGCGGCAAAGACCGGCTTCGACTTCCTCGAAGTCCCCATCTTCCGGCCTGAACGCTTCGACGCGAAAGCGGCTGCCGCGGCGCTGAAGAAGCACAACCTCGCTTCGACCGTCTCGCTCGTGCTGCCGCCGGGCAAGCACATGGCGCATCACCCTGAAGAGGCGCTCAGGTTCCTTTACGCGGTGATGGACAAGATGGCGGAGATGGAATGCACCTACCTGACGGGCTGCATCGCCTTCGAGATCGCTATGAAGACCGGCGCGCCGCCCACTGCAGAAGAGCGCCGCGTGACGGTCGAGACGCTCAAAGTGCTGGCCGCCGAAGCGAAGCGGCGCGGCATTACCCTCGGGCTGGAGCCGGTCAACCGCTACGAAGGCTACATGTACAACGTGCTGGAGGACGGGCGTGACTGCATCAAGGCCGTCGGCGCCGACAATCTCAAGCTGCATGCCGACACCTACCACATGAACATCGAGGAAGAGGGTTTCTACAAGCCGATCATCGCCACCGCGGACGTGCTCGACTACGTCCATATGAGCGAGAGCCACCGCGGGCTGGTGGGCAGCGGTACGGTGAACTGGGATCAGATCTGGCAGGCGCTGGGTGAGATCAAGTTCAAGGGGCATCTCGTGCTGGAATCGTTCGCCGCGATCAACGAGGACCTCGCGCAGGCCACCTGCCTGTGGCGCCCCTCGCCCTACTCCTCCGAGCGGATCGCCACCGAAGGCCTGGCGTTCCTCAAGGAAGGGGCCGCGCGCGTCGGGATTGCATAGCGAGAACGTGTGTCGATACTCCGGGGTGTGCGCTCGCACACCCCGGAGTTTGTTCTCCTACACTCGCTTGATGATCTCCATCCCGACCGCGCCGACGACCCCCGCGATCAGCGCGGAGACGATCGTGCCGACGTTGGCCGCGGCCCCGCCGATCATGGGCAGCAGGAACGCCGCCGCGATCAGCAGCAGCGCCGCGAGGATGCCGGCCAGCATCCCGCCGATCAGCCCGACAAGGATATTGTTCGTCCCGCTGCGCGCCGAAAAGTGAACCCCGGCGAAGATCGTTGCGAAAGTCGCCAGCGTAACTCCCTCCAGCCCCAGCCCGGACGCCCCGGGCACAAACTGGAGCACGACGATCAGGATGATCGCCACAACGCCCCAGATCACTCCCGCCTTGAGAACCAGTTTCAGATCGAGTGTCATCTCCGCCTCCTGAATCCTTCCCGTTAACCCCTGCGAGGCAGTATCGGGCCGCTGCACGGAAAAGTCAACCGGGCAGGAATCAAAAACGCCCCCCTTCAGAGGCGTTTTCTACAGGCGAGGCGTCCATTACCATCAGAGCCCGAAGCTACCAGTAAATCACCCGTAATTCCCTTGCCTGTAGAAAGAGTATAGCGGGGGAACCTCTCAGAACCTGTCAAAAAGCTGACGCCTGCCGTGCAGTAACCTGACGGACATGTACTCAGTAGTTCAGTACGACCACTTCGCTGATCGGGCCGCGCCCATCGGAGTTCGCATTGATCGCCCGGCGGGCCTTGACCGTGTGGATGTGGAAGTCGTCGTACAGGCGCAGCACGGTGTCGGTGTAGGAGTTGGACAGCATGACCCGGCAGCCGCGCTCATCGAGCTGGCGGTATACCCGGGCGAGGTGTTCCTGCTCGGCTTCACCGAAGCCTTCCTTGGCGTATCCGGTGAAGCTGGATGTTTTGTTCAGTGGCACATAAGGCGGATCGAAGTAGATGAAGTCGCCGGCGACGGCGTGTTCGAGCACGTCATGAAAATGCCGCGCCTCAACCTCCACCCCCTGCAGCGCGATCGACGCCGAAAGCAGGCGCCGCCTGGCGACGATATGCGGGTTGTCGTAGCGCCCTACCGGTACATTGAACTGCCCGCTCGCGTTCACACGCCACAGCCCGTTGAAACAGGTGCGGTTCAGGTAGATCATGCGCGCGGCGCGTTCGACCGGGGTTTTGCTGGCCCATACACCATTCCGATCCCAGCCGCGCACGTGGTAGAAGTATTCTTCGCTGTGCTTCTCTTCGTGGGCTTCAAGCTGGCTGACCACCGCGTCGAGGTCATCCCGCACGGCACGATAGAGGTTGACCAGTTCCGGGTTGGCGTCCGAGAGAACGTAACGCGAAGCGAAATCCCGCGCGCGCAGGTGGAAAAATACCGCGCCGCCGCCTACGAAGGGCTCGAAGTATGCACCGGCATGTTCGGGGAAGAAACCGCGCGCCTCGAACTGCTCAAGCAGGCCCCCTTTACCCCCCACCCACTTGATGAACGGGCCAGCCGCATGCGCGGTATGCAGGTCAGTCGTGGAGAGGTCGGCTGGCACGGCGGCGGTCACTCCTGCGGCGCAGTGGTCATGGGCATCCCGGCTACGGGCGATGAGAAGATCATACACCAGAACCACCGTTCCGGCACGGAGTTGGTCAGGAAGAAGGTGGCGCGGGCACGACTGTCACCGCCAGCGTATGACGTTCGTCACTGTCAGCGCCCGAAGGGTATCCTGTATATTAGTTGAAAGGTGTACCTTATATTTCTGCGGGAGCAAGGCCGTGAACATTACTCTCGGCGCACAGCAACAGACCCTCACCAGCAAGACGCTCGACCAGCTTGCCGCCGGGCAAATGGCGACGATCCGGCGAGTCAGTGGTGAAGGCCCGCTCCGCCGCCGCATGCTGGAAATGGGCATCACTCGCGGCACCACTATCGAAATGATCCGCCGCTCCCCCTTCGGTGACCCGATTGAATACCGCCTGCGCGGCTATCATCTCTCGCTGAGGCGCTCCGAGGCACGCCTGATCGAAATCGAACTGTAAGCAGGCAATCCCCTATGCCACTGACTATCGCTCTCGCTGGCAACCCGAACGTCGGTAAGAGCACGATCTTCAACGCCCTGACCGGCGCGCGGCAGCATACCGGTAACTGGCCCGGCAAGACGGTCGAGAAGAAAGAGGGGCTGGCCCGCATCGGCGAACAGGATGTGCTGATCGTTGATCTGCCCGGCACCTACAGCCTGACCGCCTACTCCATCGAGGAGATCATCACCCGCGACTTCATCGTCCGGGACCGCCCCTCCGCGGTCGTGGCCGTGATCGACGCCTCAAATATCGAGCGCAACCTCTACCTTGTCGCGCAGATCATCGAGCTGGAAATCCCGCTGATCCTCGCGCTCAATATGACTGACCTCGCCGCCTCCCGCGGGATCGCAATCGATGTAACACGCCTCTCGGAACAGCTTGGCGGAATCCCGGTCATCGAGACGTCCGGCGGACGCGTGGAGGGCGTCGAGGCGCTGCGGACTGCAATTGCCGGGCTGGCAGAGGGCCGTCACCCCTCCCTGCATATCCCGTACAGCCCGGAAATCGAGCGCGAACTGGCTGTGTTGAGCGAGGCGACCGCGCAAAGGCTCCCTGCAGAAGTCGCTCCGCAGCCGCGCTGGCTGGCGACAAAACTGCTTGAGGACGACCCGGCCGTGCTTGATGCGCTGAGTGAAGCGGATCGGCGTGCCCTGCTCGATGCGGCGAGGGCGGTGCGCAAACGTATTGAAGCGGAAACCGGTGAAGATACGGAAACGCTGATCGCTGACCAGCGTTACCAGTTTATCGGGATGGTGACGGCTCAGGCCGTGCACCGCCCATCACAGGTGGTGGTTACGCTTTCCGACCGGATCGATCAGGTCGTAACGCATCGGCTGTGGGGTGTGCCGATATTCCTGCTGGTGATGTGGATCGTGTTCCAGTTCACCGCCAACGTCAGTGCGCCGCTGCTTGCCTGGGTGGACGCCTTCATGAACCAGACGCTTTACGGCTGGGCGGGGCGCCTGATGGGCGCAGTCGGGCTTGGTGGCACCTGGCCGGAGGCCCTGCTGCGGGACGGCGTGATCGCCGGCGTCGGGGGGGTGCTGGTGTTCGTCCCGGTGCTGTTCTTTCTGTTCACCGCGCTCGCCCTGCTTGAAGACTCCGGGTATATGGCGCGGGCGGCATTCGTGATGGATCGCGTGATGCGCTGGATGGGGCTGCAGGGCAAGAGCTTCCTGCCGATGATCGTTGGCTTCGGCTGCACCGTCCCGGCGGTGTACGCCACCCGCACGTTGAGCAGCCCGCGTGAGCGCCGCCTGACCGCCTTTCTTGCCACCTTCATGAGCTGTGGAGCACGGCTGCCTGTGTATGTCGTGTTCGGTGCAGCGTTCTTCGGAGCGCAGAGCGGGCACCTGATCTTTGCCATGTATGTCCTCGGCATCGTGGTGGCGCTGGCGACGGGCCTTGTGCTCAAGCACACGGTCTACCGGGGCCAGCCCCCCGCGCCGTTTGTGATGGAGCTTCCGCCCTACCGCATGCCACGTTTGCAGAATGTGCTGCGCCAGACGTGGGAACACACCGAAGGCTTCCTCGTCAAGGCCGGAACGGTGATCTTCGGCGTATCTGCAGTGCTGTGGCTGCTGATGGCGACACCCATACGACCAGGAGCCGGTGCATTCAACGATGTGCCCCCTCACGACAGCATCTTCGGCGCAGTCAGTGATGCCATCGCCCCGGTGTTTGCCCCGGCGGGCTTCGGCACGTGGCAGGCATCCGGCTCACTCGTGACGGGCTTCATCGCGAAGGAAGTCATTGTAGGGACCATCAGCCAGATCTATGCGGTGGAAGCCCTGGACGAGCCAGCCGCACCGGATGTAACTGTCCCGCAGGAGGCAGGCGAGGCCGCGCTTGGCCTCCTGCAGGCACTTGCCCTGACGATACAGGAAGCGATCAACATCGTGCCCCGTACCGCCAACCTGATCCCCGGCCTTTCAGCGCCTGAATTGCAGTTCTTCGCGGAGGCAACCGCGCAGGAGGACGCTTCCAGGGTGCAGGCCGCGCTGCTCGGTTCGTTCAGCGAGAGTGCCGGCTCCCCTGAGGCCGGGCGCGTTGCAGCAGTAGCGTTCAACGTGTTCGTGCTGCTCTACGTGCCATGCATGGCAGCCGTTTCGACCATGAGGCAGGAGTTCGGCTGGCGCTGGATGTGGGCGCAGGTCGCCTACACGCTAGGGCTGGCGTGGGTGGCGGCGGTCACCGTTTTTCAGGCCGGACGGCTGGTCTTTCTGTAGGAGTGGATGATGGCGACAAGCACGCTGCGAAAGGTTCTGGCCGCTTTCGAGGACATGGAAGGTCCGGCTACGCTCGCGGATGTTGCCCGGCGGCTGGCGGTCTCCCCGGCGCAGTTGGACGGGATGCTGGAGTACTGGGTGCGTAAGGGCCGCCTGCGTGCATCCTCCTCCACGGAGAGCGCCTGTGCATCCTGCGGCATCAGTGGGCACTGCCCGTTCGCGCGCCCGCTGCCACGCCGTTATGAACTGGTCGAGGCGGGCGCAACAATACCCGCGGAGCCACCTGTCTGCTGCTGCGGAGGCGCTGAATGCCGCGCATAAAACAGAAGAGGCAGCGGGGGCTGCCTCCTGGTGTTCAGCCATATTCAGTTAGCGATCCGATGCCCCTGAGATATTCCACGGGGCGACGATATCACAGCGCCGCTTGCCATTGAGGAACTGGATTACTGGCTTACGCGGCACGTGCGCCCGGGGTTTCTCCTCGGCCTTCGCCACCGTAAGCGGCTTGCTCGTCTTTTCCTTCGCCACTATGACCCGTTTCTGCTATCGGGCGGATGCCCGGCGTTCCCACGTGGGTGTATGGCCTGTGTTTGTCCTTTCAGAACCACCTGATGAGAAGGCAGTTTCACTTGTCGCATTGTACTCATCATATCTGATCATAACGCACCGCGGCGGTATACGGTAATTGCCGCGCAGAGTGCCATAAACGATAAAGCAAAGAGAGGCTGGTGCAGTACCAGCCTCTCTGCCTTATGAGACAGGCTGTATCATCCTATTTCGCGGTGACTTTGATCACCTTAGGGCGGATGGCCTCGGCTTTGGGCAGGGTGAGCGTCAGCACCCCGTTCTCAAACTGCGCTTCGATCCTGTCCTGGTCAACCGGGACATTGAGCTGCAGGGTACGGCTGAATGGGCCGTGGAACTGCTCGCTGAAGACGTAGCTGACATTCTCTATCCGCCCGGGGATCTCGCCTCGGATGGTGAGGGTGTCTCCTTCGACGGTGATCTCGACGTCTTCCGGCTTCACGCCGGGGACGGCAGCCGTCACCACGATCTCATTCTCGGTTGCGTAGGCGTCGAGAGGCAGCCGGGCGACGTTGGCGCGCCCGCCATCCATGTCGATCGCCTCCATCATATCCCGCATCAGGCCGAACAGGTCGCGGGTCGTCGGGGCATTCCAGCGTGTGATAGACATGTCATTCCTCCTCTGCTGCTTGTTTCTGATACTTGCCCATACTGTATCGGGGATTTGTCAGAACGGCGCAGGAGGAAGATCAGAACTTCGCAAGAATCACCCCGGCCATCGGATCAGCCGATCGGGTGGTTGGCACGGACATGAGCCATCAGATCGTCGATGTTCTTCGAGAGGTACCTTCCTTCCCCGCAGAAGCCCCACAGCATGATATTCACTGGGCCGCGGATGTCGTCGCTGATACCGTAGACAGGCTTACCCTTCGCGGAAAGCCAGCCAATTTCGGAGGCCGTGCCGGAGTCCACGTCCTGCCCCGTCAGCAGTGCCGTGGCGAAGTCCGCCGCGATCATCGCCTTGAGATCGGCGTCAAAGATGCGTTTGAAGAACTGATCGGGGGTTTCGTTCGGATCTTCACCGGCTACGCCAGCATCACGGTGCGGGACATAGGTGCGGTAGCCCTCCTTCTCCAGCGCCTCGGCGATGCGCTCAATGAACCAGCGCTCGTGCGTGTTGAACAGAGGCCCGGCGACGTAGACATAGGGTACTGCCATGACATCATCTCCTGTTGGGGAAGTGAATGAAGCCTAGCGGATGGGCGAATAAGTTGTGACCAGTGTGACCAGTTCGTCAATGCTGCGGGCCATGCGCTTGCCTTCTCCGCACACACCCCAGGCCATGATGCCCACCGGGCCGCGGATGTCGTGCCGCAGGCCGTAGACGAGCTTGCCCCTGCCCGCCATGTAGCCGATCTCAACGCTGGTGCCGCTGTCTTCGTCCGCGCCATCCAGCAGGGCTACGCAGAAGTCGCAGGCTTCGAGCGCACCGTGATCGCCGTGGTAAATTGTGCGGAAGCGCTCTTCCTCACTGAGTTCATTGAAACCATCCGAGAGGCCGACGTCGCGGTGCGGGACAAACGTGCGGTAGCCTTTCGCCTCCAGCGCGGCGGCGATCTGCTCGATGTAGCCGCGCTCGTAGGGTGTGAAGAGCGGCCCGGCCACGTAGATATAGGGTGCTGCCATCAGTGTTGCTCCTTGCGTATGAATTCAGGCGTCTACTCCACCGGTGAATGTTTCTTCACCAGTGCAATCAGTTCGTCGATGCTGCGCGCCAT
>JADZAD010000207.1 GCA_020852775.1 Anaerolineae bacterium | reverse complement strand
GAGACCAGCATCACGACCGCGGACGTCCCGATCACGACGCCGATCGCCGTCAGCGCGACACGTCCCTTACGCCGCCCCAGGTTCTCCAGTGCCAGCGATACCAGCTCCCAGAAGGTCACGAGATGCCGCCTGCCCCGTGAGTATCGTAGTAATGCCAGATGCCACGCTGATCAATCATCCAGGCCTGCGAATCAACTGATCTGCCGCCGCGCCCTGGTCGCAGCCGCTCGTAGTGACCATCCGGCAGCAGCATGTGTGACTGGACGTTATCGCCCAGGTGTATCTGCATGATATTCTTCATCAGTGACTCGCGGATAGCCGGGTCTTCTACCGGAAAGAGCTGCTCGACCCGGCGGTCGAGGTTGCGCGGCATCAGGTCGGCGCTGCCCAGATAGAGTTCCTCCTCGCCACCGTTGCGGAAGTAATACATGCGGGCATGTTCAAGGAAACGGCCGACTACCGAGGTCACGGTGATGTTCTCACTGACGCCGGGCAGGCCGGGCCGCAGGCTGCAGATGCCGCGCACTTGCAGATCGACCTTCACCCCGGCCTGTGAAGCCCGGTACAGCGCCTTGATGCATTTCTCATCCACCAGCGCGTTCATCTTGAAGGCGATATAGCCGTCACCATGCGCCCGCTGGCGTTCAATCTCACGTTCAATGCGGCGCAGGATTTCCTTACGCATCTGCGTCGGGGCGACAAGCAGTTTACGGTAGCTGTTCTGGCGCGAATAGCCCGTCAGGACGTTGAACAGGTCAGAGAGATCCGCGCCCAGGTCGGGATCACAGGTAAAGTACCCGATGTCGGAGTAGATGCGGGCGGTGATACGGTTGTAGTTCCCGGTACTGACATGCACGTAGCGGCGAATGCCGTCCTCTTCACGGCGCACTACCAGGCACAGCTTGCAGTGGACTTTCAACCCGACCAGCCCGTAGACCACATGCACACCGACACGTTCCAGTTCACGCGCCCAGCCGATATTGTTCTCCTCGTCGAACCGCGCCTTGAGCTCAACGAGTACTGCAACCTGCTTGCCATTGTCACGCGCTTCCATCAGCGCAGCGACAATCGGCGACTGGCGATCCACCCGGTAGAGCGTCTGCTTAATGGCCAGCACCTGCGGATCACATGCCGCCTGGTGGACGAACTCGACCACCGGGGAAAAGCTGTCGTAAGGGTGATAGAGGATGATGTTCTGCCGCCGGATCGCAGAGAAGATATCCGGCTCCGTTGAAAGTACCGGCGGCGCAGCCGCCACGAAAGGCCTGTCTTTCAGGTTCGGGGCATCCAGTTTCATCAGTTCCCACAGGCTGACCATACCCATCGGGGAATTGACTGCGTAGACCAGATAGGGTTGAAGCCCGAGGTTGGTGGTCAGGATGTCGCGTACCCGGTCTGGCATCGAACTCTCGACTTCGAGGCGAATCACCGAGCCGAAATGCCGCAGCCCGACTCGCTCTTCGATCGTGGTCAGAAGATCAGCCGCTTCGTCTTCTTCAATTTCCACGTCCGCGTCACGGGTTACCCGGAAGAGATGGGAACCGACAATCTGCATACCGACGAACAGGCGGTCGAGATTCGCCGCGATCACGTCTTCTATCCAGACGAACTGGGCCGGGCCCGGCGTATCGACACTCAATACGGATGGTTCGCCCATCACAGGCGGTTCAACCGGGATCCGGAGCAGCCGGGGGAAAATATCAGGAATCTTCACCCGGGCGAAACGCTCGCCGTGTTCCGGGTCATCCAGTACCACCGCGAGGTTGAGGCTGAGGTTGGAGATATGCGGGAAGGGGTGCCCGGGGTCAAAGGCCAGCGGCGTCAGTGTGGGGTAGAGCACCTGCTCGAAGTGGCCCCGCAGCAGTTCGCGCTGCCATGGCTGGAGCTGCTCATACTGCATCACTGCGATACCCGCTTTCGCCAGCCGGGGCCGGAGTGTGCGTTCCCAGCACTGGTGTTGTGCCTCAAGGTCGGGCTCGACTTCGCGCCGAATCGCCGCCACCTGTTCCAGAGGGGTCATCCCATCAGAGAGGGTGCCGGTAATGCCAGCGGCCAGCATCTGACGTAAGCCGGATATGCGGATCATGAAGAACTCATCTAGGTTGCTGTCGAAGATCGCCAGGAATTTGACCCGTTCCAACGTCGGATTCCTGTCGCTCAGGGCCTCGCCAAGCACCCGTCGGTTGAACTGGAGCCCGCTTAACTCACGATTGAAATACAGCGAAGGATCATCCAGATCGATCTGGGGCGGCAAATCTGTTTCAGCAACCCGGCTGTCAGGCGGGGGGGCGGGCTCATTGTCAGTCATAGAGGGTGCTCACCGGTTGAAATACCTGTCGAATCATAAGGAATAGCATAAGCACAGAAACGTGCTCTGACAAGTCCTTCGCTGAAGGCTTAACACAAATACCTGCCTGTGTGGTTAGCCTCCTCCCCCACCGCCCCCGCCGGATGGCGCAGGAACCGGTTGGCTTTCGCTTTCCCCGTTGCCCGGGCTCTCAGAGGGTCGCGCATCCGGTGGTGCGCTGTCCAGACCGAACAGGCCGCGAATAAAGCGCCATATCTTCTGCAGGAACGTCTCCGGTGAAGTGTCCTCGATCACCGTCTCCGGGCCTGGCTCAGGGATTTCAACTGCCTGTACCTCGATTGTCAGGCTCTGGCTGATCACCTGTGGCTGATTAAAATCATCGGTATAGCTGATTGCAATGAACACCTCCAGTGGGCCAGGGCCTCCCGCGGTAAGCTCCGGATCGATCGTAAAGAAGCCCCCGGCGTCCAGCGCGCCAATCAGGGCGGAATTGTTGAGCAGGGTGCTCCCCTCCGCATTGATGGTGACATCCCCCAGCACGATCGTCTTGCGCCCCAGGTTAGTGATCTGAACAGGCAGCATGACGGGCTGGCCCTCAAAGACCGGGCCCGGGTCGCGGTAGAAGCTGGCCTCAAGCTGGACGGATGAGTAGACCAGCAGCGTCACAACCTGATCATCGGTAAACTGCTTACCCTCCGGGTTGGTATAGGTGAACGACACCTTCAGCGGGTAGGCCCCCGGCTCTGTCGAGACATTGACGACGAGGGCCTGGCTGGCTGAGATCGACGAGCCGACCGGCACCGTCCCCAGTGACTGCACGTTGGAACTGCCCACCGGGGCAAATTTGGTGAACTCGCCGCT
>JADZAD010000206.1 GCA_020852775.1 Anaerolineae bacterium | reverse complement strand
GGGCGGAGGGTAAGGGGCTGCAGGCAGGGAAGGAACCGCGAGGGAGCCCGGTGGGCTCCCTCGCGGCGGATCTGGCCGGTGAGCGCGACGGTTCCGCGCACACAATAGGGGTGAGGGCCTGTGCCGTCTGCTGGACAACGTTCTGCTGGGTATTGAAATCCACGATTTCGCCGATCTCGGAGATCGTGAACGTGTAATCCAGCACGGAGCGGCATGTCTGCACCAGGAAACGGCGTTCCTCAATGGCGGGCAGCACCGGGTCTTCCGGATCGACGGCATACGTGATGATGCCGATATACTGCCCCTGCGGCCCTTCTGTGCGCGAACTGCGGTAGCGCGGGTTGGCGGGGTTAGCGTTCAGCGCGTACCATGTATCGAAAGCTTTCTTTGCGGCGAGTTCGTCGGTGTAGAACAGCACGGTGACGCGGGCCAGCGACGGGACGGGCTCGCGGCTGCGATCCTTGTAGTCAATCGTCAGCGTCTGCGCGCTGCCCTGCAGCGCCTCCGGGGCGATATGATCGGGGATGTCGGCGCTGTAGAATTGTTCGCTCCAGCCATAGGGCTTATATATGGCGCTGAACACCGCTTCGAAATCTGCAAGGCTTGCAGTCGGGGTCGGGGCATCGACCAGGGCCTCTTCGGGGATCACATTTGACGCCGGGCGGCAGCCGACAGCAAGCGCGATCATCAGTGCGGGTACCAGGAACAGCGGCAGCAAATGGCGATACTTGACCGGTGACATCATCTCTCCTCAGCATTTTTGACACCCTCACTGGCATTCCATTATGCTTATCAGTGAGGCCGCCAGCGCACAACAGTGCGTTGCACCAACGGATTTTACCCGCGAGCAGGGCAGTCCACCATGGATATTCTTGTCACGTTTGAGAGGAGCAGGCAGCATGGAGTATGTGAATCTGGGTAATACCGGCGTCAGGGTCTCCCGGATTTGCCTGGGAATGATGAGCTACGGCTCATCAGCCTGGCGGGAATGGGTACTGAACGAGGCCGACAGCCGCCCGTTTGTGCGCCAGGCACTTGACCTCGGCATCAACTTCTTTGATACGGCGGACGTGTACTCGATCGGGGTGAGTGAGGAGGTTACGGGCCGGGCGCTCTGGAGCATGGCGAAGCGGGACGAGATCATCCTCGCCACCAAGGTTTTTAACCCGATGAGCGATGACGTCAACAACCGGGGCCTGTCACGCAAGCACATCATGGACGCGATCGACGCATCACTGCGCCGGTTAGGCACCGACTATGTTGACCTGTACCAGATCCACCGCTGGGACTACAACACGCCGATCGAGGAGACGATGGAGGCACTGCATGATGTGGTCAAAGCCGGAAAGGCGCGCTACATCGGCGGCTCCAGCATGTATGCGTGGCAGTTCGCCAAGGCGCAGTATACGGCGATGCAGCACGGCTGGACGCGCTTTGTCTCGATGCAGAATCACTACAATCTCGTCTACCGCGAGGAAGAGCGCGAGATGAATCCGCTGTGCCTCGACATGGGGGTGGGATTGATCCCGTGGAGCCCGTTGGCACGTGGGTTCCTCGCGGGGAATCGCACCCGCGACCACAAGGGCGATACCACACGGGCGCGGACAGATGACTTCGCCCATGATCTGTATTATGCAGATACCGACTTTGATATCGTTGACCGGGTGGTGGCGCTGGCAAAGGAACGCGGCGTCAAACCGGTGCAGATCGCGTTGGCGTGGCTGCTGCATAAGCCGGGTGTTGCTGCTCCGATCATCGGCGCGACCAAGCCAGGACAGTTGGATGAGCTTGCCGCGGCGGTGCAGATCTCGCTGAGTGCGGAGGAGATCGCCCACCTGGAGGAGCCATATACGCCGCACCCGATCCTCGGTCACCGCTAGACGACCATTCCGCAGGCCTGTCCTGTCAGGGGCGGGCGCAAGCTCGCCCCTGCGCTTTCACGCCGACACCCCCGCGACGTAGCCGCTTGACCACGCCCACTGGAAGTTGTAGCCACCGATTCGCCCGTCGACATCGCAGATCTCGCCACATAGATACAAGCCGGGGCACACGCGCGACTCCATCGTCTCCAGGTGTACCTCGCTGAGAGGGACTCCCCCGGCGGTCACTTCGGCATAGGTAAAGCCGCGATCGCCGCTGACCGGAAGGGGCATCCCCACCAGCAGATGCACCAGCCCGCGCCGTGCCTCCCGCGTCAGTGCACCAGCACGTGCGCCCGTGTCGATGCCAGCCTCCGCGCACAGGGCACGGGCCAACCGATCGGGCAGCCTCCCGGAAAGCAGCCGCAGCAGGGGCTGGCTTCCGCTGTGCAGCAGGGATTGTTCAAGCGAGTCAAATGTCTCACCGGGCAGCCAGTTGATGAGAAGCCGTGCTGCCGGGTCATCGAACCGCGCTGCAAGGTAATGGCGGCTGATGTCGAGCACCGCAGGGCCTGAGAGGCCGAAATGGGTGCAAAGGATCGCCCCGGTAAGGCTCTCCAGCCGCTTTCCGCTCCCGGATTGCACTTCAAGGGTGGCATCAACCGGCAGCCCACTCAGGCCACAGATGAAGTGCCGGCGGGGCAGGGTGAGGGGGACGAGCGCCGGAAAAGTGTGCGAGATGCTGTGGCCAAGGCCGCGTGCCAGCATGTAAGCCTGCCCATCGGAGCCGGATTTCGGCAGGCTGCGCCCTCCTGTTGCCAGCACCACCCGGCCCGCATGGAGTGTGCCTGCCGGGCCACTCAGGTGGAAGCCCACCCCCGCCCGTTCGACTGATTCCACGCGGAACGGATACCACAGCTCGGCCCCGGCGGCCCGGGCGGCGCGGAACAGCGCGTCGAGCACCGTGCGGGCGCTGTCTGTCACCGGGAAGAGCTTGCCCATGTCCTCGCGCTTGAGCAGCACTCCGATATCCTGGAAGAACGCTACCGTCCGGGGGACGTCAAAGCGGCGCAGAACCTTGCGGATGGCGTGCGGAGTAGACCCGGCGTAGGCGTGTTCCGTCACCACATCATGCGTGACATTACAGCGGCCACCCCCGGAAACCAGTATCTTGGCGCCGGGCTTCTTCGCGCCATCCAGCAGGACGATCCGCCGGCCGGGCACCTGTCGCCCGGCCCAGATCGCGGCCATCAGCCCGGCGGCACCCGCTCCGATGATGGCGAGGTCGGTGCGTTCATCCGCCTGCATCGGAGCCCGGCAGGCGCGAGCCTGCCTCATGCAGAACGAACATGAGGATTGCGCCCGCAACCAGCAGCGGCCCTATCACCTCAAGGGTTGCGTATTGAGCGAGAAAGCCTGCCAGCCCCGGCAGTGAAATCGCCCCCACGGCGGCGGCGCTCATCTGCAGGCCGAGAGCGTTAGCGGCGTGGTGCGGCCCGACACGGCCCGGCGTCTGGGTGACCAGCCCGGCGAAGATCGGCGCTAGCGACAGGCCGAGCAGCGCCAGCCCCGCGAAGCCTACCGTGTTGACCGGGTTCCACCAGATCAGGATGGAGGCGACGATCGCGCCGGCCATCGCCCCTCGCAGCATGGTCACTGAACGCACATGATCGGCGATGAACGCCAGCAGGACGCGCCCCACCATGAACGCGCCCCAGTATACGCTGACCCACGTCCCGGCGGTCACGACATCAACTCCGCGCTCCTGGGTGAAGAGCGTGAAGCTCCAGTCCCCGCCGGCCACTTCCACACCGGTGTAAAGCAGGAACAGCCCACCCCCAATCCACATGCCGGGCAGACGGAGCGTTTCGCTGATGTGTGATGGGCCGGTGGATGCCCCGGCGCTCTCGACGCGATCGGCTTCTATCCGCGCAAGGAGCAGCATCACAACCGCGATCAGGACCACCGGGAAGACTGCGACAACGACATATCCAAGCCGCCACGACCCACCCGACTCGATCCAGGCGGCCATTGCGGCAGGGCTGATCGTCGCGCCGATCCCGAACATTGCGTGCATCCAGTTCAGGCGGCTGGGGCTGTGGCGCGCCACGACGTACATATTGAAGGCCGACCCAGCCAGGCCAGAGCCCATGCCCAGTATCGCAGCGCCGCTGAGGAACAGCCAGAGAGACGGGGCAAGCCCGTAGCCAAGCGTCCCGACGAGGCGCATCACCAGCCCGACCAGCAGCATCTTGCCTGTGCCAATACGGGTGAGAACCTGCCCGGTAATCAGCCCGGCAACGAAGAAGCCGCCTGTTGAGGCCGCCGTGACAAACGCGAGTGCCTCCACCGGTAGATTGAATGTCTGGCTGATGGAAGGCCACGACACGCCGAACAGTGCCCCGGTCATTCCCAGCCCGAGGAAATAGACAAAGCCGACAATCAGCACAACGGTACTGGTCTTCATGCGTCAGCATCCTCGCGCTGAGGCCCGGATATCACGCGTGGCGTTCGCCGCGCAGCATGCGCCGAGACCGTCTCGTTCAGGCCGGTCATCACCAACGCGCCGGCAACCAGTACAGGCCCGATCACTTCGAGACTGATTGCGCGGGCCAGCACCCCGGCGAGCCCGGCCAGCCCGGAGACGCCCAGGCCGGCAGCTCCCAACTGGATACCGATTGCGTTGGTGGCGTGGCGATCGCCTACCCGCTCCGGGGTGAGCACCACCATCCCGGCAAACAGTGGCGCGAGTGAGAAGCCCATCAGTGCCATCCCGGCGTAGCCGATGCCATTGACCGGGCTCCACCATATCAGTGCGCCTGCAACGACCGCGCCTCCCATCCCGGCACGCAGGATCAGATGCGGATCGACATGGTCGGCGGCGAACCCGATCAGCACCCGGCCCGCGGTGAAGCAGGCCCAGTAGATGCTGACCCATGTCCCGGCGGTGGCAATGTCCGCCCCGCGTGACTCGGTGAACAGCGTGAATGCCCAGCTTCCGGTGGTCGCTTCGACGCCGGTGTAGAAGAAGAACAGCACAATACTCAGCCACACAACCGGGAGGCGCAGTGTCTCTGCCAGCGGCGCCCCGTGGCGCAGGCTGCCATCAGCGCGGATGCCATGTACCTGCCAGCGTTTGAGGGTCAGCCCCACGAGCAGAATCAGACCCACGATGAGCAGCCCGGTACCGATATAGCTGATCTGCCACGGGATACGTGATGTGAGCAGAGCAGTCAGGGCCAGCGGGGCGGCAGTACCACCGACACCATACGCGGCGTGCAGCCAGTTCAGCCGGCTGGCGCGGTAGTGGGTTGAGACGTAGTTATTGAGTGAGACATCGATTGCGCCGCCGCCCAGCCCGGCAACGAACCCGGAGGCGATCACCGTTCCCCATACCGGCAGCAAGCCGTATCCGAACGAGCCAAGCGCGCGCAGCAGCAGGCCTGCGATCAGCACCGGGCCGGTGCCGTAGCGCGTCAGAAGCTGCCCGATCGTGAAGCTGGAGAGGAAGAACCCCACCGTGCTGGCGATCAGCAGGATACCCATCGCGTCGATGGGGACGCCAAACGTCTGGCGCATCGAGGGCCAGGCGATGCCCAGCAGGGTGTCACTGACTCCCAGGCTGCCCAGGCCGATATACGCGACCGCCAGCAGGAGCAGGTCTTCGCCCTGCGAGCGAGATTTTGCAGTCACTACCACGGAAGTTCCTCTCCGTTCCACTGCATGAAGCGCCCCGTATCCGC
>JADZAD010000205.1 GCA_020852775.1 Anaerolineae bacterium | reverse complement strand
TTTTCAGCGAAGGGGATTATCGTTCAAGCAGGCTTTCGGCCCGCTGGGAAAGCATCTTTATCCACCAACAGTGTAAGGCTGTTTTGCTGCTGAGACAAGTACCTTTTTCCTAGTCACGTATAAAAATGCCTTCGCCTGTGCTGCGCGAACCGTTTATTGTACGGGTTCCGGCGTGGGCAGGAGCGTATTGCCTGAAGGTGGGGCCAGAGTGCCCGGCACAAAGGTGACCGGTGCCAGTGGCGGGCGCGGCGTCACCCGCAGGCGCGGGGTCGGCGTCAGGGTTTCAGTCGGCGAGGCGGTCGGTGTCGGGGTAGCTGTATCCGTCGCGGTGGCCGTTGGCGTATTCGTCGAGGTCGGGCTTGGTGTGTCAGTTGGCGGTGCCGTTGGTGTGTGGGTCGGCGTCTCCGTTTCAACGACTTCCATCGCGGGGGTAGCCCCACCGGGTTCAAAAAGCCCACTGATCCCCTCACCGGAATTGAACAGCAGATAGCTGCCCGTACAGAGGGCCAGCACCACCAGCGCGGCCCACATGCTCACCTCACGCCGCGCGAGGGTGGAAAGGGTACCGATCAGCCCACCCGGGCGGGTCTTCGAAGGGGCTGGCTCCGGGTGAGGCCCGAGGGCCGGCTGGAAGACAGGGGGTATCGGTGGCTGCATGCCCGGCTGTCGCTCCGACTCACCTCCGTCAAGCGTGTGCGTTCTGACCTCCGGGGCGGCTGTCTGCGCCAGCACCGCCAGTATCTCGACATGGTGTGTCACTGAGGCAAGCTGAACGCCATCCTGCAGCACCTTGAAGATCAGCGAGGCGCGCCCCGGCTGGCCTGTGCGTACCGCAAAGATCGCGGGAGGCGCATCGAGGGTCTCGTCCACGAATAGCTTCAAGCTGGGTGGCCTGGCGGTGCAGTTGAGCCCATCCAGCACGATCTCGACTTCACCACGGCGCAGCATCCGGCCCTTGACCGGGTCAAAGCGCACCTCGGCCTGGGACGCTTTTGTGCTGACATCGACGCCCTGCGGAATATCCAGTTCGATGCGAAGCTGCTCTTCGGTCAGGGCGGAGGTTTCCTGACGCCGCAGCCAGGCCCGTGCGAGGAAGTCTGTCCCGGCGGCAGCCTGTGCCGGGCTGGCCGTATCGAGGTCGCGTACCTGGTAGGCCTCGGTGGGGTGCAGCGACTCGACAGGTGGCTGGGCCTTGAGGTGGCGCAGGTACAGCACCGGGCTGTACCATGCGCCGAGCATATTCATCCGGCGGGCGATACGCACTGCCGCCAGCAGGTCGCCAGAGCGGGTCAGTTCGCCGTAAAACTCACGGGCGAAGGCGTTGGCGAAGTCATCGAGCACCGGATACTGCATCCCCAGCACCGCCGGGACACCCGCCAGCACGAGGCCGGAGGCCAGCCCGCTGAACACGGATTGGCTACCGACACGTCCGCTCTCGCAGGCCAGCAGCAGCGCCAGCTTCACACTGGAGTTGAACAGCACGGATCCAAACTCAGAGGCCGGGATCCAGCGCACGGTGTCCTGCGGGGTGACGAACGCCAGCACGCCGATCTGCTTTGCGCCGGTGAGCGGCCTGCCACACTTCGAACAGGCCTTGAGATCAAGCCCATTATGGGTGCCGCATGTGCCGCATTCCTGCACCAGCGCGCCGTGCCCATCGAACTGCAAGCCCCATAACTCAGCCCGTTCAATGATCAGCTTCCGCATGAAGTCCTCGAACGTCACGTCCTTCAATCGGAAGACGTGCGGCAGGTCGAGATTGATGGCAAAGAGCGGGGGTAAATCCTGTGGTGTTTCGTATAGTTGCAGGAGCGGGGCTTTGCCTGTGCCCGGTGAATATGCGGGCGGCGGCTGCGGGTAGCTGATGTAGCGTGTCAGATCGACCACGCCGTCGCGCACGAAGAACTGGCCCTCTTTCCCGCGGATCATCTCCCAGGGGAAGCGGGCCAGCCCGACCTGGTCGTGGTCGAAGCGCAGTTCAAACTGGACGGGCTGTTTACGGCGCAGGGCGTCATTGAGCGTATCCTGCACCAGTTCGTCAAAGGCCTCGGCAACCAGTGTGCGGTAGAGCACGTCGCCGGCCTTATCGAGCAGCGCCGGGGGCAGGCGGGCCGGGTCAGCAGTGGCGATCTCATCGAGCAGCGCGGTGGGCGGTGCGGGGACAACTGCCCGGCTTTCGCCTCCCGGCCCCTCGACACGAATGTCAAGTACCCGTCCGGCATCCGCCCTGGTGAGTTGGAAGCTGAGGATTAGTGTCTTGTCCGTCCTGACCATCGCGCCCTTGCCTGCTCACCCTGATCCGTATTCTGCCAATGCGCGTAGTATGCATTGATTGATTCAGGGGCACAAACGCGGTGATCATCAGCCCCGCGTCGTGGCGTTCGGCGCAGCGCAGAAGAAAGAGTTCGATACTATAATGGTCCCTGCCGGATATCGTCTGAGACCGCACAGGGGCGTGACCATATGAACAGAACGGCTTCCTCTGACAGGCGACGGATTCTGCTGCTGGCAGCCGTATCCACAGTGGCAACGGGCATCGCGCTGAGTTTTGCCTTCGCGTACCCGTGGCCTGAACTCCCGTACTTTGCCATCGACTTCACCGTCTTCTTTGCCGCCGCGCGGGCACTCGCCCGTGGGTTGAGCCCGTATGACATGTCGGCACTTGAACAATTCGCCCCCGCGGGGGCGATCAACGCCGTACTGACTTACTCATATCCCCCTTTGCTCGCTCAGCTACTGGCGCCATTGACCGCATTTCCACTTGAAACGGCGGCACGCCTGTGGACAGCGTTCAACCTCCTCGCTCCGGGTGCCGCGGTGGCGTTCCTCGCGGCGTCGGCGGGCTGGCGCGCTCGCCCCCTGGCCTGGGCGA
The DNA here is from genome assembly GCA_020852775.1 of Anaerolineae bacterium. Classification (GTDB taxonomy): domain Bacteria; phylum Chloroflexota; class Anaerolineae; order Aggregatilineales; family UBA3940; genus JADZAD01. Next base: position 946 of record JADZAD010000205.1, on the reverse strand, counting down.
TCCTGATACTGGGCGCGACTCTGTTCCTGCCAGCGGTGTATACCTACCTCTCCGGTCAGGCCTCCCTGTGGATTCTGGCCTGCCTCAGCCTGGCGATTGGGCTGGAGCAGCGTGAGCACCATGTGACGGCGGGAGTGCTGGCAGGGCTGGCGCTGGTCAAGCTGCATCCACTCCTGCTGCTCCCGGTGGCGTTCTGGCTGCGTGACCGTAAGGCGCTGCTGGCAGGGGGCGTGGCGACACTTGTCAGCCTGGTACTGGCTGCGTCGTTCATCAGTGGGCTGCCGGAAGCCATGCTGGGGGCGTTCTCCGCGAACAACGTCTCGATGGATGAGGTGCTGTACCAGGCGACCCCGATCCTGTATCCGCCGGGCGCTGCCCTGGCGGCTATTACTCACCTGCTCGTGGTAGGGGCTGCTGTTGCGATGGTGGCCTGGCTGCATCAGCGTGGAGTGGGATGGCGGCCATTCTGGGCCGCGGCGACGGCGGTCGGCCTGCTGGCAGCGCCCTATCTCGGGCGCAGCGACGTGGCGCTTGCCCTGATCCCGCTGACGCTGATCCTGACGGCAGAGGGGAAACTGCGCGGGCCGAAGCTCCTGGCCCTGCTGGCGTGGGCCGTCCCGCTGCTGGCGGTTATGGCTTATAGCGTTCTGGCGCTTGACGCCGCGCTGCTGCCCCGAGTCTGGGGCGGCGTCACCCTGTGGATCACTACGCTGGCCGCACTCTGGTTTGCATTCAAGGCTCCCACAGAACCGCGATCTGCCTCTGTGTCGATGCGCCTGGCTGATAGTTGAGGCTAACTGCCAATGGCTATCGGCGAACCGCTCTTCCTGAACTCACGCAGGTACTTCTCGCGGTTGTCGGCGCGGGCAATCTTGCCGCTGGAGGTCTTGATTAGCCAGCGCTGGGCAACCAGCTTCACGTCTGAGAGGGTGACGTCCAGTTCCTG
>JADZAD010000204.1 GCA_020852775.1 Anaerolineae bacterium | reverse complement strand
CAGTATCATCGAGGCCTGCTACATGGTGCAGGAGGAGGAACTGGACACGCAGCAGCTTGAAGGCGTGGTCGTGCAGCATGACAGCGGTATCAAGCTGATCCTTGCGCCGGGCAATCCGCTGGAGAGCGATCCACTGCCTACGCAGTCGTTTCACACCCTGGTCGAGAACCTCCGGCGGTTCTACGATTACATCATTATTGACACCGCGCCGTTCCTCGACGAGGCGCTGGTGGCGGTGATCCAATCGGCAGATGAGGTCGTGGTGGTGACCACCTCGACAATGCCGGCGCTGAAGGACACGCGCATCCTGTTCAACCTGATCCAGCAGCTCAAGGAAGCGCCTGAAAGCGACGACAGCACGGCAGGGAAGGATCATATCTTCCTGGTTCTTAACCAGTTTGACCCGAAGGTCTCGCGCATCACGCCTGACCAGATCGCCAACTTCCTCAAACACCGGATCGATGCGGAAATCCCCTTCGATCTGGCCGGGGCGGTCGGCTCGATGAATAACGGTATTCCGTGGATCACGGTAGACCCGCGCCGTTCGCCCGCCGTCCAGCCGCAGATGAATATGGTGCAGATCATTCGTGAGCGGTTTGAAAAGACAAGCGTTGCTGCTGCCAGTGATGCGGCCCCGGCCGCGCGGCAGCCCGGACGCGGCCTGTTCGGTCGCTGACCCCTGCAGGTCAGCCCGGCGAGAGTGTCAGTGGGGAGATAGGAGCAAGCAGTGAGCCTCTTAAAACGGATTGAACGTGGTGGCGGTGCGCAGCCCGGCGGTGGAGCGGGTGCGGGGGCTACTCCGCCAGGTGGCCCAGGTCAGCCCCTCGGTGGGCCTGGTTCACCGCTCGGTTCCGCATCGGGTGGTGAACAGAATGTTGAGTTGCTGCGCCAGCGCCGCGAGGCGGTGAACATCGGGCGCGGTGTAGACGCGAAGGACATCAAGGAAAAAGTCCAGCGCCGTCTGCTCGAAGACCTCGGCCCTGGTGAAACGCTTGATACACGCTCAGAGGAACTCCGGTCGCGGATCGATGAGCTGTTCAACGCAGTGCTGCAGGAAGAAGGGATTGTGCTGGCGCGTAACGAGCGCCGCCGCTTCCACGAGCAGATTGTGGCTGAACTGCTCGGCCTCGGCCCGCTTGAGCCGCTGCTGGCCGATGAGACCATCACCGAGATCATGACCGTCGGTGCGAACAAGGTCTACATCGAGCGCAAGGGTATCGTCGAACTCGTGCCCGTCCACTTCGAAAGTGAAGAGCATCTACGCCGGATTATCGACCGGATCGTTGCGCCGCTTGGCCGGCGTATCGACGAGAGCTCGCCCATGGTCGATGCACGCCTGCAGGACGGCTCCCGTGTGAACGCGGTGATCCCGCCTATCGCTATCGATGGGGCCGCACTGACGATCCGTAAGTTCTCCAAGGTGCCACTCACTGTACAGAACCTGATCGATTTCGGCACGGCGACGGTTGAGGTGTTCGAGTTCATCCGCGCATGTGTCATCTCCGGGTTCAACATCGTCATCTCCGGTGGTACCGGTTCCGGTAAGACGACTCTGCTTAACGTGGTTTCGAGCTTCATCCCGGGGCATGAGCGCATCGTCACGATCGAAAACGCCGCTGAACTCCAGCTTCGGCAGGAGCATGTCGTCCGGCTGGAAAGCCGCCCACCCAACATTGAGGGCAAGGGCGAGATCACCATTCGTGATCTGGTCATCAACGCCCTGCGTATGCGCCCCGATCGCGTGGTAGTCGGTGAGGTGCGAGGTGGGGAGGCGCTCGATCTGATCCAGGCTATGAACACCGGCCATGATGGGTCAATGGGCACGGCGCACAGCAACAGCCCGCGTGACACGCTCTCACGGCTGGAGACTATGGTGATGATGGCAGGAATGGACCTGCCGGTGCGTGCCATCCGCGAGCAGGTCGCTTCAGCCATTCACCTGATTATCCACCAGACACGCATGCGCGACGGCAGCCGGAAGATCGTCAAGATCACCGAGATCCAGGGCATGGAAGGTGACGTGGTCACCATGTCTGACATCTTTGAGTTCGAGCAGACCGGGATGGATGGCACGCGCATTGTAGGGCGTATCCGCCCAACCGGGCTGCGCCCGAAGAACATCGACAAGATCATCGATGCCGGTATCCAGCTTCCGCCTTCGATCTTTGGCATTGGGCGCTAGGCGCCTGCACGGGGTGACGGTAGGAAGGAAACACCATGTCTGATCTGCTGGGTGCCCTGCTTGGCAATGTCGTCTGCTGTGTGCTCCCGCTTGCGCTGCTGGTCTTTGGGGCAGGTGGGTACATTATCTGGCGGCGCTCACGTATGCCCTCAACTGAAGAGCAGTTGAGCGCACTCAACCAGATGATCGAGGGCAGCGAATGGCGCCCTGCGCCGTCCGATGGGGATGCTGCCGCGGAGAAGAAAGCGGCGCGGCTGTCGCTCACCGATCGGTTGGATAATGCGATCTCCAGCCGGGGTTTTGGTGGTCGGGTGCGGGCGCAGCTCCGCAAGGCCGACCTGAAGCTGACTGTATCTGAATACTACGTTCTGCACGTGGTGTTGGCGGTCGGGCTGGGCCTGGTTGGGTATATCTTCTTCCGCACAGAGTCCGGCCTGCCGGATGCGCGTGTGGCGATCCCATTCATTGCAGGGTTCTTCATCCCGCGCATCTATGTTGGCTCACGCCAGAAGAAACGCCTGAAAGACTTCAACAACCAGCTTGCCGACATCCTCGGCCTGTGGGTAAATGCACTGCGGGCTGGTTACAGCGTCCCGCAGGCGATGGAGGCCGTCAGCCGGGAGTCGCCGCAGCCGGCGGGCGAGGAATTCAAGCGCGTAGTGGCCGAGATGGCGATCGGCGTCCCGATCGAGACGGCACTCAACAACATGCTCAGCCGTATCGAGAGCGAAGACCTCGATCTGGTATTCACCGCGGTCAACATTCAGCGTGAAGTGGGTGGTAACCTGGCGGAGATTCTTGACACGATCTCGCACACCATCCGGGAGCGGGTGCGTATCAAGGGTGAAATCTCCGTCCTGACCGCGTCCGGACGCGCAACAGGGATGCTGATTGGCTTCCTGCCGGTTGGCCTGTCGATCTTTCTGTATATTATCAACCCGACCTACATGGGCCAGCTCTTCCTGGGGCCGCCGATCGGGGCGAACATCCCCGGCCTGCCTATTCCATGCGGCTGGCCGATGGTAGCGATTGCGGTGGTTATGCTGGCGATCGGCCTCGCCGTGATCCGACGCATCGTCGATATCGAGGTCTGAGGCGGCGCATCCGGGCCACACGTTAGTTGCAGCCCGGTGGTGTGACATTGAGCCACCGGAGCAAGGAAGGGCGACATGAACTTCACACTGGCTCAAATCCTGCCGTGGGTGCTCATCGGGATCGTGGTGATCGTGGGCATCGGCTTGCTGGCGGTGGCGATCACCAACAAGAACAAGAGTGATCCGCTGGCCGACCGGCAGGAAGCCAAT
>JADZAD010000203.1 GCA_020852775.1 Anaerolineae bacterium | reverse complement strand
TGTCGCCACCCTGACTCTTGACCGGCTGAACCTCATTCATCAGTCTGTCGAGCTGATAGAGAAGGGCAACAAGTCTCGGATTATCCCGGTTTCCGCTGTCACGGTTGCCGCTCTGATTGAGTGGCTGGCTGTAAGACCCATAACAGATGACCCGCATGTCTTCCTGAATCGCCTGGGCAAACCCCTCACCAAGAACGGGGTCTATCAATTGGTGGAACGGGTCGCCATTCGAGCAGGGGTACACGGGCGCTCCAACCCTCACGCCTTTCGTCACACTTTCGGACGTCGCTGGGTGGAATCCGGGGGGGATATTTCGCCGCTCTCCGACATGTTGGGTCATACCCAAATCGGCATCACTAAGCGGTATTACCTGCGCTACAACGTGGAGACCGTCAGAAAAGAACACCGCCAGCATTCGCCGCTGGCGGGTTGGAAGGGATAACCTGGGGTCACACTGTGGTCATGCGATTGGCTGTGACCCGCGTAGGATTCGAACCTACAACCTACTGATTAAGAGTCAGCTGCTCTACCGTTGAGCTAGCGGGCCGGAACACTGTGTATTATACCCCGTCCCGTGGTTTCATCAAGATCAGTAGTCCAGCCCCCGGATGACCATGTTACGCAGTGGTTCCCCGCTGACGAAACGGCGCAGGTTCTCCGCGAACAGGTCAGTGGCGCGTTCTTCATAGCGCGGTGAGAAGCCCGCCACGTGTGGGCTTATGATGACGTTATTCAGCTTCCAGAGTGGGCTTGAGGAGGGTAGCGGCTCCTCCTCGAACACATCCAGCGCCGCCCCCGCAATCACCCCCCGGGCCAGCGCATCGGCCAGCGCCGCTTCATCAATCACCGCCCCACGGGAGATATTAATCAACACGCTGTTGGAGCGCATCCGGCTGAGGGCTTTCGCGTCAATAACATGGTGTGTCTGTGTGGTCAGGGGCGCGCAGCTCGCCACGTAGTCACATTCGGACAGAAACGAATGCAGCGCCTCCGGTGGGTAGAACCGCATCGGAATCACTCCCTCCGGATCGCCTGTTCCCGGCACACAGAAAGTGTCATCTTCCAGAGTACGCAGGTCACGCTTAACAGCCAGCACGGTCATCCCAAAGCCACTCGCCACCCGTGCCAACTGCCGTCCGATCGCACCGTAGCCAAGGATGCCGAGCGTCGCGCCATAAAGTTCATCACACACGTATCGATTCCAGCGGTGCTCAGGCCAGTTCACCGCTGCCTGATCCTCCAGCATCCGGGGCAGGCGATGCGCAAAAGCCAGGATCTGTGACATGACATATTCGGCGATATTGATCGCATGTACCCCGCTGGCATTGGTGAAGGTGATTTCCGTGGTGGTGTAAAGAGGATGCTCAACAAGCCGGCCAACCCCCGCTGTGTGCACCTGCACCCACTTCAGGCGCGGTGCGGCTTCGGGCTCCGGAAGGTAGTCCACCGTATAGAGCACATCAATATCGCGGACGGCATCCCGCAGGTCCTCCACACTCCGGATAACCTTCTGGCGTATACTCCCGCCGGGCACCACCGCCCGGAGCTTCTCCATCAGCACGTCTTCAAAGGGCAGGGTAACAAGGACATTGACTGGTTCCACCATCCACCTCCGTTGCAGCCGGCACATTGTGTTCCATTCTACACATCCTCCCCGTACCAGGCGATCAGACGCGACGGTCAAAACAGATGTACAATGAGATCGGTGGAACCAATTCAGGCCTGTAGCCGTCATATCTGTATCGATATAAGCAATATGCGTGAGCACCCAACACACCAAAAAGAGGACAGCATGAGCAAATTTCCGATCAAGCGTGAGGGCCACCGCACAACCATCCTGATCGCCACCCTGATTGTGCTCGTGGTTATGCTCGGCGCCTGCGCCCCGGCGGCGGCCCCGTTCGCCGAAGAAGTCTCCAGCCGGGGTTATGGTGGCGCAGCGCCGATGCCCGAAGCACCTGCCGCCGAAATGGCGGCCCCCATGGAAGAGTACGCTGCCGATGCAGCAATGGCTCCTTCCGGGAGTGTGACCAATGTCAGTGCAGAAGGGGCTCTGCAGACGGAACGCCTGATCATCCGCACTGGTGACGTCAGCCTGTACGTTGAAGATACGCGGGCCACTCAGCAGAGGATCGAAGACCTGGTCAATCAGTATGCCGGTGATGGCGCGTTCGTCGTCTCCAGCAGCGAGTATGGTGGTGGCGCAGACTCTCAGCCTTCGATCAGCATCAGTATCCGTGTACCAGCGGAGCGTTTCGACGCGACTATGGATGGTATCGCCGGGATGGCCGTCGAAGTCATCAGCCGGACTGAATCAGGGCAGGACGTGACCGAGGAGTATGTGGACCTTGGTGCCCGCCTTGAAAGCCTCGAGGCGGCACGCGACCGGCTGCTGGAGATCATGGCCAGTGCGCAGAACACCGAAGACCTGCTTGCGGCCGAAGCACAACTGACAGCACGTGAAGAAGAAATCGAGTCTATCAAGGGGCGGATGAAATTCCTGTCAGAATCCGCCGCACTGTCGAGCATTTCCGTCAGCCTGCAGCCCTACATCCTCTACGAGCCGGTAGACGAGGGCTGGAAGCCGGCCGTCACCTTCCGCCGCGCCGTAGAGAGCCTGATTGATGGGGCGAAGGGTTTCGCAGACTTCCTGATCGTGTTCGTGATCGCAGTGCTGCCGTGGCTGCTGCTCTTCGGCCTGGTCATCTACGGGATCGTGCGCTTCATCGCATGGCGCGTCCGGGCAGGGAAGGAGAAGCGGGCCGCCCGCGCAGCGGTGCAGAATGCGGCGCAGGGCACGGGGGAAAAGACCGAATCGTAAGGTAACGGCTGATCAGAAACACGGCGGGGATGCACAGTGTGCATCCCCACTTCTTTTACCGTTCGCCTGCTGATCGGATTATTCCTCGCCGAAAAGCCGCAGATTAGCTTTCTTTGCGCTCTCCCGGAGCTTCTCCCCTTTGAGTACCCCGCCCATCGCCGCGTAAAAGGCCTCGTCATAGGCACGGTTCCGGATCACAACCGGCATCGGCACGGCGTGGCCGAGTACGATCGCCTGCTGGCGCGTATCAAGCCGGGCCAGCACCTCTCGCAGGCCCGGCGCACCGCTAACACCCATCAGCACGGCGGTGATGTCCTTCTCATTGTCGAGCAACGCCGTCACCCGGGTTCCGACCTGTGACATCACCTCCTCGTCAATCGCGCTGGGGCGCTGGTCGATAATCAGCAGGGTGACTTTGAACTTTCGCAGTTCACGGGCAATTGTGCCGAAGATCGTCTGCCGCGCAATCTGCGGCTCAAGAAACTTATGCGCTTCCTCGATAGTGATGATCAACTGTGGCGGCTGTTTGCTCTCATCACCGAGGGATTCCTCGATGCGCTGGACGTATAATTCGCGGATGCGGCGTGTCAGGTAATTGGAGACCAGGATATAAGCCTCCAGTGCATTGCCGTACCGTCCGAATTCCAGTATGACGTTCGTACCCTGCTCAATGCACTTCACGATATGCATCACCGCGGAGTCCCCCGTATCCTGCGTGGTGAGGAACTTAAAGCGGTCAAATCGCTGCAGCCGGCGAATCAGCGCCGTCAGTGACGGCCCGTTGATCGTCGTTTCGTTCAGCAGTGCATCGATATCCTCGTTGGTAGCGACAAGGATCGATTGAATCCACGAGCGGCCATAGATACGGCGCAACGTGTAGGCCGCGTCCAGCATGGTGTCACTCAGGTCCATCGTGGATTTCAGTGCGGCGAGGTCATCGGGGTCAATGTCGCTGTAAGGCAGGGTCACAACAAAATCCGGGCGCACGCCGCGCCGCCGCGAGGACTCGTCGTCCAGGGTGAATACCGCAACCCGGTCAGGGAACAACTGCTTGAGCCCCTTGACCTTCGTCCCGGTCTCGGTCGGCACTTCATAGCCATAGTCGTTGTGCATATCAAACACGAGGTTAACCGCCGCCCGGCGCGAGATGATCCCGGCGAGCAGCACCCGGGTGAGGAAGCTCTTGCCGGTGCCGCTCTTGCCGAACACCCCGACTGACCGCTCGGACAGCCGCTTGAGATCGATGTTGATCTGTGTATCAAGCAGTTCGAGGGGTGAGCCAATATTGAAGTGCGTCTGATCCTCGTGCCCGAAGACATCGTTGATATCCTGCTCGGTCGCGGTGCGGACGCTGCGGAAATGCGGCGGGATCGTCCGTACTGGCCCCACCGTGCCTCCTTCTTCAATGACCAGCATGGGCGAGATGTGCATGGTACCGAACGCCATCGACCCGGAGTACACATCCTCAAGGTACGGGTTGGACATATCCGGCGGTGTGCGGGTGATCTGCGCGCTGGTGTTGTCCAGCCCGATGTCGGTAATCATGCAGAAGAAGCGGCGGCTGTGGCCATCCACGACCACGTAACGCCCCACCGCCAGGTCTTCGAGGCTCGTTGCCGGCTCCAGCTTGACATCCAGGCCCCGGCTCAACGAGCCGCCTGTTACCAGCCCCAGGCGTGGGATGCGGGGTCCAAAATACTGATCCAACTCGTTCATCGTTCGGCTGACCATTCCGTCCTCATTCCCTCCATAACCGCGATCTCGTGGTGCACACCCCCGCCGGACATGCTATCTTTGTAAGCAGCAGCACACGCCTGCAGCCCGGCTGCGAAAACAAACCATGAAACACATTATCCGGCCTTAATGCCGCCCCCTATTTTACTTCTCGGAGGGAAAACGTGAAATCCGATCTTGATCTCCTGATCCAGGAACGTGGATTCGATGCCATCGTCGTGATGGGTTCCGCACACGAGAACCCTGCCATGGCCTACATCACCGGCGGCGCGAAGATCTCCAGCGCCTTCATCCTGAAAAAGCCCGGCGAAACGGCTCTGCTGATCTGCTCCTCAATGGAGCGAGACGAAGCCGCGAAGAGCGGATTGCGTATCGCCACGTTCGATGACTATCACTTCCTCGACCACGTCCGGGCATCCGGGAACCGCTTCGAGGCTTTCATCCGCCTGTACGTGGAAGTGTTCCAGCGGAACAACGTCAGTGGGACGGTCAGTTTCTACGGCCTCGGCAGCCCTGGCACTTCGTACCTGCTGCTCAAGCGCCTGCAGGAACTTCTGCCCGGTGTCACCATCACCGGCGAAACCGAAACCACGATCTTTGATCGCGCCTATGCTACTAAAGATACCAACGAACTGATCCAGATCAGAGACGTCGCGGCGCGCACAAACCGGGTAATGGCCGAGACTGTGGACTTCCTGAAGAGCCACCGGGCACGCGCCAACCGGCTCATCCGGGGCAATGGCAGCCCACTGACGATCGGAGAGGTGCGCCAGTTCATCAACCGCAGGCTGATGGAGCAGGGCCTCGAAGCCAGCGAGGGAATCATCTTCGCCATGGGCCGCGATGGTGGCGTGCCGCATTCCCGCGGAGAGGACGACCAGGTACTTGAAACCGGCAGAGCCATCGTCTTTGACCTCTTTCCACGGCAGATCGGTGGCGGCTACTTCCATGATATGACGCGTACCTTCAGCCTTGGATATGCCACACCAGAGGTCGAACATGCCTACCGGCAGGTCATGCAGGCCTTTGACGCCGTCGTGAACGACCTGAGTGCGGGGGAACGTGGAGAGCACTACCAGGAGCTGACGTGTGACATCTTCGAGGAGCAGGGGCACCCGACCATTCGCAGCAAACCCGGCACGACAGATGGCTACATCCACAACCTCGGACACGGGCTGGGGCTGGAAATTCACTCACGTCCGCGGCTGGCAATGGCCTCCGATGAAGTCCTTGAACCGGGGCAGGTCTTTACTGTGGAGCCCGGCCTGTATTACCCGGAAAAGGGGTTCGGCATCCGCGTCGAGGATACATACGTCGTCGAAGCTGACGGCACGTTTACTTCGCTGACGCCGTACCCGAAAGACCTCGTCATCCCGATTCAGGATGCCGAATGACCACGATCCTCGGTATCGAAACCTCGTGTGACGAAACCGCCGCGGCAGTGGTCATCGATGGTCGTGATATTCGCTCGAACGTCGTCGCATCACAGGCTGATCTGCATGCCCAGTACGGTGGGGTCTTCCCGGAGATGGCCTCCCGCGCCCACATCGAACAGATTTACGGCGTGGTGCGAGCCGCGTTGAACCAGGCGAACACCACACTGGACGGTATTGACGCGATCGCTGTCACCCGTGGGCCAGGTCTGCCGGGGTCACTGGTGGTCGGAGCCAACATGGCGAAGGGACTGGCACTGGGCCACCCAGGTCTGCCGATCATTGGGATGAACCACCTCGAAGGGCACGTGTATTCGCTGTGGCTGGCCGGGCCAGAATACCGTTATACACCCGGTGAAGTGCCATCCACGGAGTTTGTGCCAATCCACTTCCCGGTGGTTGTGCTGATCGTTTCCGGCGGGCACACAGAACTGCTACTGATGAACGAACACGGCCAGTACCAGCGCCTGGGCGGCACGATCGACGACGCCGCCGGAGAGGCCTTTGACAAGGTGGGGCGGCTGCTGGGCCTGCCATACCCCGGCGGGCCGTCGATCCAGAAGGCGGCCGCCGGGGGAAACTCCGCCGCTTTTGACCTGCCACGGGTGTGGTTGCGCGGTGACCACGGTGAGCAGAACTACGATTTCAGCTTCTCCGGCCTCAAAACCGCGGCGCTGCGGCTGCTGCGCTCCATCGCGCCAGGCTACGACCCGGAGCACCCGGGGGCGGTGCCGCTGCCGGTGGCCGACCTCGCCGCGAGCTTCCAGGCTGCGGTGGTCGAGGTACTGGTCGGCAAGGCCATACGTGCCGCGGAGGCACATAATGCCAGCGAAATCCTGATTGCGGGGGGCGTCTCGGCGAACAGCCTGCTCAGGGCGGAGATGATCCGCCAAGCCAGGCGGCCAGTACGTGTGCCACCGCTCAGCCTGTGCACCGATAACGCCGCCATGATCGCCACCGCGGGGTACTACCGCTTTCTCTCCGGCCAGCGTGACTCAGCGGGATTCGACATCCGGCCAAACTGGCCGCTGGCCTGAATCAAAAGCCGGATGGTACTGCCCATCCGGCTTCACCCTCCGGAATTCATTGCTGCCAGAACCGCTCAGGCTTGCTTCTTTTTCGCCAGAATCCACTCGAACAACGTCCCGCCGGTCTCCCAGCGGGAAAAGCGATTCCTGAAACCTTTCGGATTGTGTGATTTCATAATCCGCTCGGCTTCCCTGGCCGCAGGCTTCGTCACCCACGCCACGACGAGCACGCCATAGCCCGATGCAACCACCGGGCGCTGATCCTTCTTTTCGGGTGTGTCGAAGTAGTTCCGGTCAGCATCCACACCCTTCTCGTCTGCTGGATACGTAGCGATGTTATGCCTGCCCGTCCCATTCCTGACCAGTTCGTAAACCACGTGCTGCGCTGTCGCAGCATCTTGATAGTGCCCGATCATCACGCGGGCGACCGGTAGTATGGAGAAGTCAAGCATCAGCGTTTCATCCCTTTGTGGCTCAACCGTCAATTGCCTGCAGATTATCACCAGAGAAGCGCATACTGACAAGTACTCTCTGCATGCAGGCTCATGCTTCCCGTTCCAGCGGTTCTGTATGGATGGTCACTCTATGCAGGTCGGGCATGGCGGCACGAATCTGTACCTCAACCTGTTCAGCCATGCGGTGAGCCTCGTCCACTGGCACCTGCCCATCCAGCGCACAGTGCAGAGTCAACGCAAAGCCCCCGTCCGGCTCAAGGTAGATCGCCACGTCGTGCCAGTCATTTTCCGGGCACAGCCGTTCCGCAATCTCGAGGGCAGAATCCGCCAGATAATGCGCCGAGTCCAGCAGATAGGGCCGTTCATCCGTGTTATGAGCGGGTTCAATGTGCGTAACCACCGGGCCAAGAGCGGGAATCGCATCGTGGAGCCGTTGCTCAAATTCCTCGACCAGCCCATGCGCCTCCTCAAGGGACTGCTCAGCGGGCACTTCCACATGCATCTTCAGGCCAATCTCACCATCCGCTGTTACCGGAATGACTTCATGGACGCCGAGACCGAGACGATCGGCCTGAGCCCGTGCCAGCAGCGCGTAATCCAGAGGCAGATCAGACACCGGGGTAAAGAGAACCTGGATGTCTGCCAGTGATCCCAGTTCACTGCGCAACTGTGAACGTACCTCCGAAGCGATCGCAGCGCTGTGCTCGGCGGTAATCGGAGCAGCTATCTCGACATCAAGGTCGAGGTGAATATCATCCGCAGAGCCCCGGCTGCGTACCCGGCTGACCTTCTGCACCTGGGACACACGTTCTGCCACCCTGCGTACCAGTTCAGCATCCACCGCGGCCCGGTCAACCAGCACACCGACGGCCCGGCGCATCACGCGGAGCGCGGCCAGCACGATCATTACCACGACCACCAGGGCCACAAACGCATCGATCCAGCCCAATCCAAGCTGCACCGCGACCAGGCTGGCCACGATAGCCAGAGATACCAGCACGTCACTGCCGGTATGTTCAGCATCCGCCAGCAGGAATTCCGATTTGAGCCTGTGCCCTTCGCGGCGTTCATAAGTAGTAACGATGATATTCGCCACGAGCGTGATCCCCATGCCCACGTAGTTGATCAGGCCGATTTCCGGGGTCACGCCACTGAACAGCCGGGTGACACTCGTGCGCGTCAGTTCCCAGGCAGTTGCCAGCAGCATCGCGCCGATCACCATGCTGGCAAGCGTCTCAAACCGCCGATGTCCATAGGGATGATCCTGGTCAGGCGGAGCAGCGGCAAAGGCAATGCCGACCAGCCCGACGATATTCGAAACGCCATCCAGAGATGAGTGAACACCATCCGCCTGCATCGCCAGAGAATGCGTGATCAGGCCGATCGCCAGCTTGGTTGCAGCAACTGCCAGGTTAGCAACAAACGTAATGATCAGCACCCGGCGAATCGCCCGGGTGCGTGCGAGAGATCCCATACCTGGTTATCCTTCGTATCCACACCCCGCAGCCGGGGCGGGCCGATTCTTCAAGGCTTGATCCTAGCATAAGGGCAAAAGGCCCGCGAGTGACGTTTGCATGCCGTGGGCCGATGGAAGGCATCTGCGCAATGACATTTATGCCGGACAGACCATCACGGAAGCAGGCCGGGCATCCGACAACGGGGCAGCAGAGCTGAGAGCCGTATACCGCAGGAATGCGCGCTCGACCGGGGACACATAGTCCGGATAGAGCGTCTCGTCGCAGGACTCCAGGATACGGTACCCTTCCTTGATGTAACTCCGGACTGTGCTCACACTCACACCCATTTCCTGTGCGGCCAGTTCCGCAGGCATGCCCTCGACCACGCACAGGCGCAGCGCCTGATCAACCCTTTCGGTGAGGCGAGAATGAACGCGCCGTTCGGGCAGCACTGCCACCCACGATGCTTTTCCGTTCAGATGTGGCAGCAGCAGGGGATAGACATCCGGTGTCACCGTAAACACGTAATCAAGGACGAAATCCACCGCATGGGCAATGCTCGGCCCAACGGCTTCACGCACCAGATACGCCCGAGCCCCCGCTTCCAGACAGGCCCGTGCCATGTAAGTGTCTGGTGCACGCCCCAGGCACACCACCGCCGGTGCGGCAGGCCCTGACGACACAACTTCATGAATGAGATGGCTCAACAGATTGGCTGACCCGGCCAGTCCGGCATCCAGCAGCAGGACATCAGCGCCAGCCCCGCCCCGCAGCGCCTGACTGACCTGTGCGATAGAGCGCGCACCACCGATCACCGTCGTCCGGCGATCCCAACCCAGATACCCGACAATCGCCTGCAGGGCATAGATGTCCTGCTCCGCTACCAGAATACGAATGTTACGCCCGCTTTTCACGTTCAGCCTCCCACGGCTGAGGGTCAGTCAATCAGCATGATACCCAGCCTGCATTGCCGAAGAGTATAGTACCTGCGTCGCGCCAGAGTTGACCGCAGCCTGTCAGCATCCTGACATCCACCCACATACAGGTATGGTTATAATCACCAGCAGTATCACAGCACAGCAGCCGGAGGCACATGTACGCGGTTGTAATCGTCAACCTCTCTGTTGAAGGCGCTTATCATTACCATGTGCCAGCAGAACTGGCCGGGCAACTCCTGGTTGGTCAACTGGTCGAGGTGCAATTCGGCGCGCAGATGGCACAGGGTGTGATCGTGCAGTTTGATCTCCGCGCACCTGTCGCCGAGACGCGTCCGGTACTCGGTGTGATCGACCCGCAGCCTGTCCTCACCCCTCAGCAGCTTGCCGCCGCGGGCTGGATGAGCCAACGCTACCTGGCCACACCCGGGGACTGTATCCGCCTGTTCATCAGCAGCGGCCTGGCCCAGCGCGGTGATATCCTCTACACCCCGGTGATTGATCCGGCCCTCATCGAGGCCGATTCACGCGGGCAGCAGCGCCTTCTCAGCTTATTCGCCAGCCGCGGGCCCCTCAAAGCACGGCAGATTGCCCGGGCGCTGCGCCGCCAGAACTGGCAGCCCGAAATGCGAAAGCTGGTCGAGCGCGGCCTCATACGAAAGCAGCCCGTCCTGGATGCACCCTCCGTTCGCCCACGACAGGCCCGGATGGCCGCACTGGCGATCCGGGGATCGGAAGTCGAGGCCGCTATCAGTGAGCACTACGCCAGCGGGACAGCACCCGCAGGCCGCCGGGCCAGCCTCCTCCGGCACCTGGCACAGGCAGCCAGCCCGCTCAGTGTGGAAGCGCTCTACCGGAAGACCGCGGGGGCGAATGCCACAGACCTCAAGCCTCTGCTTGACCGGGGGTTGATCACGCTGTACCAGGAGGAGATCTGGCGCGACCCGCTGGCGGGCCACACATTCATACCTGATACCCCTCCCGTGCTCACCCCAGGCCAGAAGAACGCATGGCAGATCATCGAAGCCAGCCTGAACCCCAGCGATAACGCTCCGCAACCGATCCTGCTGCACGGCGTTACCGGTTCCGGAAAAACAGAACTGTACCTGCGTGCTGTTGAGAAGACGCTGGAGCAGGGCCGGCAGGCGATTGTACTCGTGCCGGAGATCTCACTTACGCCGCAGACGGTACGGCGCTTCGGGGCGCGGTTGGGCATACCGATCGGGTTGATCCACAGCAGCCTGTCGGATGGGGAACGCTATGACGTCTGGCGGCGTGCGCGGCAAGGACACTACCGGGTGATTATCGGGCCGCGCTCCGCATTGTTCACGCCGCTGCCTGACCTCGGGCTGATCGTGATGGACGAATGCCATGATGACAGCTACAAAAGCGAACCGCCCATCCAGCCTCCGTACTACCACGCGGCGGACCTCGCGCGTGAACTGGCACGGCTCCACCGGGGGCTGCTTCTGATGGGCAGCGCGACCCCCAACGTCACGACCTACGCCGCCGCCCAGCAGGGCGATGTACAGTTGATCGAACTTCCGGCTCGTATCATGGGGCACCGAAAAGCGGTCGAGATGCATGCTATCCACTACCATATCCCGCAGACAGGCTATACCCATGCAGAAGACGATCCGGAAGAAGCGGTGATGATCGAGCTCCCGCCCGTCAGAGTGGTTGACATGCGCCAGGAACTCCGTGCAGGCAACCGCTCGATCTTCAGCCGGGCGCTCCAGACAGCGCTGAGTGAGGTACTTGGCCGCCATGAGCAGGCCATCCTGTTCATCAACAGGCGCGGGCAGGCCAGTTACGTCTTCTGCCGCGCCTGCGGCCACGTCGCCCGCTGCCCGCGCTGCGCCATCCCACTGACGTTCCATGCCCGGAACGAGGACAGCGGGGAAGGGTACCTGATCTGCCACCAGTGCAGCACACGTCAGCCCCAGCCCACGCGCTGCCCATCCTGCAAATCCGAACACATCCGCTACTTCGGCGGAGGCACTCAGCGCATCCTGGAGGAAGTTATCCGGAACTACCCTCAGGCGAAGCCGCTGCGATGGGATCGGGACACTACAGGTGGCAAAGACGATCATTCCGCCCTGCTCGATCGCTTTCTGGAGGGTGAAGCCAATGTGCTGATTGGCACCCAGATGGTCGCCAAAGGGCTGGATCTGCCACTGGTAACACTGGTCGGCATCGTCAGCGCGGATACCGCTCTCTATCTCCCGGACTACCGCAGTGGTGAACTGACCTTTCAACTGCTGGCGCAGGTCTCCGGGCGGGCGGGGCGCAGCCTGCTCGGCGGACAGGTCGTGCTGCAAACGTATGACCCGGATCATTACGCGATTCAGGCCGCCTCTCAGCACGACTATGCACGCTTCTATGAACAGGAGATCCGCTATCGGCAGGAACTGGGCTACCCTCCCTTCAGCCGGCTGGTGCGCGCCCTTGTCCGCTCGGAATACGAGGACGAAGCCCGCCAGCGTGCCGAAAGCCTCCACGCCCGGCTGATCGGGCAAATCAACGACCTGGGCCTCCGGCAAACCACGCTGATCGGTCCGGCGCCGTGCTTCTACTCACGGCTGAACGGCATCTACCGCTGGCAGGTAGTCGCGCGTGGGCCTGACCCCGCCCGGCTGTTCAGTGACGTGCGTTCCTCCGCCATGATCCAGGTCGATGTGGACCCCGTCTCACTCCTCTGAGTAAGTTCTCTTCACCCTTCCGGAAGCATTGACTCAGAACGTGTGTTCTGGTATACTTACAAACAAATAGACCATCCGTTCTGTTTACGAGGGAGGTAGTCGTAATGGTAGAAGG
>JADZAD010000202.1 GCA_020852775.1 Anaerolineae bacterium | reverse complement strand
CCCGAGAAAGCCGAAAATCTGCCCGCGCCGCACGTCGAAGGTAACCGTGTTGACAGCGCGGAAGCTGCCGAAATCACGGGTCAGGTCACGGACGCTGATCGCGTTGACCACCGGATCGCCGCTCATTTGCCCGTCTCTTCCTGCCGGCGGATGAGTGAAATAAACGCTTCTTCCATGCGTGGCTCGATTGGACGCATCGCGGAGATGCTGATTCCGGCCTCACCCAGCGCCTTATAGATCGCGGCCTCACCGCTGGCGAGGTCCTCGACGAAGACGTGCAGCAGCTCACCGAAGGACTGTACTTCCGAGACGCCGGGGACATGATGCAGGATAGTTCGCGCGCGGTGGCGGTCCCCGGGGAGGAACTCCAGCACCTGGCCAGGAATACGCCCGCGGATGCGCTCCGGCGTGTCACACTCGATCAGGCGTCCACGATACATCAGCCCGACCCGTGAGCAGCGTTCAGCTTCGTCCATGTAAGGCGTGGTAACGACGATCGTCACGCCCTGCGTATGCAGGCTGGTAAGGATGTCCCAGAACTCGCGGCGTGAGACCGGGTCCACACCGGTGGTCGGTTCATCGAGATACAGGATGTCCGGCTCGTGGATCAGGGTGCAGGCCAGGCCGAGCTTCTTCTGCATCCCGCCCGAGAGCCGCCCGGCGCGCCGCTCGCGGAAGCCCGTCAGCCGGGCAAACGTCAGCAGGCGCTCGATGCGCTGCTGGCGGGCCTCACCGGTAACGCCATACACGTCCGCGAAGAAATTGATGTTTTCCTGCACGGAGAGATCGCGGTACAGGCTGAAGATCTGCGCCATGTAGCCGATTCGCTCTTTGATCGCCTCAGCATCCTGCACAGTGTCATGCCCGGCGACGATCGCGCTGCCGGCGCTGGGCTTCATAATGGCGGCCAGCAGGCGCAGCACAGTGGTCTTACCCGCGCCATCCGGCCCGACCAGCCCGAAGACTTCGCCGCGCTTCACCGTCAGGTCAAGGCCATCCACGGCAACCGTTTTGCCGAAAACGCGGCGCAGGCCATGTGTATCGATAACGGGGGCTTCGCCCCCTGTTGACGTGTCGCTGTTCATATGCAGGATGCTACCGCTTCCCTCGTGAAATATCTAACATACAGGGTGCTACTCCAGGCTCTTGCGGAAGCGCAGGGCAGAGACCATCAGGATCAAGATACAGAACACACCGAGAATGGCGACCTCAAGGGCAATCGGCCCCAGCCCGACCCCCTTGATCACAATCCCGCGCACGATCACCAGCATGTAGCGCAGCGGCACCACGTAGCTGATGATACGGAGCAGCCACGGCATCGCTTCGAGCGGGAAGAGGAACCCGGACAGGAAGATCGACGGGACCAGCGTCAGCATACCGAGCAGCATCGCCTCCTGCTGGGTGTGGGCCGCGGTCGATATCATGATGCCGATGCCAAGCGATCCGACAAGGAACATCGCCGAAAGGCCAAGTAGCAGCAGCAGGCTCCCCTTGATCGGGACGCCGAACCAGAAGGTGCCGATCAGCAGCACTTCGAGCAGGTCAATGAACGAGAACAGGATATATGGGATCGTTTTGCCGAGCACCAGTTCTATCGGGCGGATCGGGGTGACGATAATCTGCTCCATCGTGCCGAGCTCGCGTTCACGCACGATCGAGAGCGACGTAACCAGCGTGGCGAGAAACTGGAGCACCATCCCCATCAGCGCCGGGATCATGTAGTTCACGCTCTCCAGGCCAGGGTTGTACCAGATCGACGGGCGCACCTCAATACCGCCGCGCCGGATCGTGGCCGCGACTTGCGCGCGGCTCTGTGCCTGCCCCGTCTGGAGCCCCGCGGCCAGTACTGTGTTGGCAACGGTGGGGTCTGAGCCATCGACGACGAGGCCCACTTCCACCGGAGTGCTGCTGAGGACAGCAGCCTCATATCCGACCGGGATCACCAGCGCGGCACGCACCAGCCCCCGGTCGAGTGCATCTGTCATTGCCTGCTCGCTGCTGACGTACCGCTGCATATCGAAATAGCCGGTTGCGTCGAAGGCCTGTATCAGGCGGCGGCTGGCCGCACTGTGGTCGCCGTCCAGCACCGCCATCGCAATGTTGTCGATATCGGTACGGGCGGCATAGCCCAGCAGGACCATCTGGATCATCGGGATCAGGAAGATCAGGATCAGGGTGTTGCGGTCACGGATGATGTGCAGGAACTCCTTGCGGATGATGGCGAGCGTGCGCGGGATCATGCGAGCCCTTTCTCCCGTCAGGAAGCGCCTGATGCAGACTGACCTGAGGCCAGTGTAGGCCGACCCCGCGGGCGTGTCAATCATTTTGCGCCTGCGGATGCGTTGTCGCTATAATGGCGGCGCTATGAACCAGACCAGACGCTTCATCAGTACGCTTGCGCTTCTGTTCCTGACCGGGTGTGCGGGCCTGCCTGGCGCCGCCCCGACCCCGACACTCTTTCTCCTCCCTACGGCTGGCCCGTCCTTAACACCGCCCTCGACGGTGCTGGCGGTGGGCGCGCCGACGCTGACGCCGCTGCCAACCGAGACACCGGTTCCCTCCGTTGCTCCGGCTGCAGACCCGGTGACCTGCTCGGAGACCTCCGGGACAGTGGTCGAGGCGGTACTGCAGAGCGCCCTGACCGGGGGTGAGGTGCGTT
Source organism: Anaerolineae bacterium (assembly GCA_020852775.1). Taxonomy (GTDB): domain Bacteria; phylum Chloroflexota; class Anaerolineae; order Aggregatilineales; family UBA3940; genus JADZAD01. The sequence goes on along the minus strand of JADZAD010000202.1, from coordinate 7,070 downwards.
ACCGTGTCTATCTGCCGCCCTGCTACGCGACCAGCGGACTGCGTTACCCGGTTGTGGTCATGCTTCACGGACTGGGGGCAGGTATGGACGACACCCAGTGGCACCGGATGGGGCTGGATGTCGCCGCGACGGAGGGCTTCGTGGCCGGCAGTCTGCCGCCAATGATCATCGTCATGCCGAACGGTAACGATGCGCAGTATGACTACGATCCCGGCCCGTTCCCCCGGGTGATCGTCGAGGACCTACTCCCGCAAATCGAGGCGTCCACCTGTACATGGAACACTCCCACCACCCGGGCGATCGGCGGCCTGTCCCGCGGGGGATACTGGGCCTACGCGATCGCCTTTCTGAACCCGGGCCTGTTTGGGCGGGCCGGGGCACACAGCGGTTTCTTCTACGAAGGCGACTATCCGCAAGCCAACCCGTATGACATGGCTCGCACGGTGACGGGCATCGACGGGCTGGTGATGTACCTCGACTACGGGGCAAACGACAACCTCGTCAATACCAGTGTGGAGGCTTTCGCCGGACGCCTGCGCGGGCGCGGCCTCGCGCCGGAACTGGTCGTCAATCCGAGCGGGACACACAACGAGGAGTACTGGGCCGCGCATACGGCGGACTATCTGGAGTTCTATGCCCGTGACTGGCCGCGAGACCTGGCGGCCTTCCCGCGCTGTGACGAACCCAGCCCGTAGAACGGCGGGAGGACTACGAGATGACTGAACGCCTGTATTACACTGACTCGCACACACTGGCATTTGCGGCGCATGTCGTGGCAAACGTACAGCACAATGGGCATCCCGCTGTGATCCTCGACCGGACGTTCTTTTACCCGGAAGGCGGCGGCCAGCCCTGCGACACCGGCACGATCAACGGCGTGGCGGTGGTGGACGTGCAGACGCAACCGGAAACGCTCGACGTGCTGCATGTACTCGCGGAGCCTCTTACGGCTGAAGGCGTAACCTGTGAGATTAATCGTGCCCGCCGCCTTGACCATATGCAGCACCACACCGGGCAGCATATCCTGACGCAGGCTTTCGTCAGTATCGCGGACGCGCACACCGTCAGTTTTCATCTCAGCCCGGACAGCGTAACCATCGATCTCGACAAAGCAAACCTCTCCGTGGATGTGCTGAACGCGGTGGAAGACCTTGCTAACCACCTCGTATTGGAGGATCGCCCGGTGACGGCCCGGCTGGCCGATCCGGATGATGTTGAAGGGATTCGGATGCGGAAGATGCCGGGCTATCTCGCCACGGACGGCCTGCGCGTGGTCGAAGTGCAGGGCTTCGATTCGACCGCCTGCGGCGGGACGCATGTGGCACGGACGGGCGAGATCGGTCAGATCAGGATCATTCGCACCGAGAAATACAAAGGCGGCACTCGTGTCGAGTTCAGGTGCGGCGGGCGGGCGCTGGCGGATTACCGCGCCCGGCAGGCCGTTACCGCTGCACTGGCAGCGGATTTCTCGGCGGCCTTCACTGAGCTTCCGCAACTGGTGGGCAAGCTCCGCACTGACCTCAGGGAAGCACAGAAGGCCCTGTAGGAGGCGCAGGCGGCACTGGCTGTCTATGGGGCCGCCGATCTCATTCAGCAGGCGGAGGCACACGGATCAGTCCGCCTGATCAGGCGTGTACTGGAAGGGCGCGATCCGGCCAATGTGCGCGCCCTTGCCAGCAAGGCCATCGAAACGCCGGGGCTGGTCGTGCTGCTCGGTGTACCCGGCGCGCCTGCACACGTGATCGTGGCGCGCAGTGGCGATGTGCCCGGTGATATGCCCACGGTGCTGCGGACGGTGCTGGCGGCGCTGGGCAGCGAGAAGGGTGGTGGGCGTCCGGACTTCGCCCAGGGGACGGCCCCCGAAACCACTGTGGAGGCACTTGAAGCCGCCCTGCTTGTCGCGGAAAGTGCGGTGCTGCAGGCATGAGCGAACCGATTATTCTTAACCCGACCGGCCAGACCGTCTACGAGCAGCTCGGCGGCGACGAGCCCTTCCGCCGCCTGGTGGACTGCTTCTATGCACGGGTTGAGCGTGACCCGGTACTGCGTCCGGTCTTCCCGGATGACCTTGAACCGGGCAAGGAATGGCAGTTTCTCTTCCTGACGCAGTACTGGGGTGGCCCTGCCCGCTACCAGGTGGAGCGCGGGCATCCGCGCCTGCGGATGCGCCACATGCCCTTTGTTATCGGCGAAGCAGAGCGTGATGCGTGGCTGGGCCACATGCTGGCGGCAGTTGACGAAGTTGGCATCCCGGAGCCGGTGCGTTCGCAGATGCGGGAGTACTTCACGCATGCGGCCAGCGTCATGGTGAACCGCGCCCCGTAAGACGATTCGTACCGCCTGTGGATCGGGTATAATCTCCACGATCTCGCCTGTGTCGTATTGTATTTCCTGAGATAGTGGATAATCCGTAGCTCATGGCTCGCAAGAAGAGTGAAACGCCCCCACCGCCTGCCCCGGCATCGCGCCAGAAGATGCCGCTGGAAGACACCCGCACGATGCGGATTAATAACCCGCAGATCACCGCCAACCGCGAGGCTGTGCGGCAGGCGGCGCGTGAAGAAGCCGCTGTGCCGCCCTCGTTCTGGGGGCTGATGGTGCGCTTTGTCCCATTGTGGCTGTTGATTATCGCGATCATCATCTTCGATCCGCTGCTGCCGATCCACCTGATCGGTGGGTTGACGAACTGGATTCGCGGCCTCGGACAGGAGGCGCCGATCGTGCTACGGCCCCCGGCCTCCGAGCCGATCTACATCGTGCAGAATGCCGAAGTACCGGTCGATGAGCAGCTTCCACCGCCCGACTGGCCGATGGAGATTTCTGCTCACTATACGCCGGAGGTGCAGTTCTGGAAGGACGCGATCGCGTCATGGTCGCTGACCTACCGGGTGCGCCCGAACATGATCGCCACGATCATGCAGATCGAGTCGTGTGGTAACCCGGATGCAGTCTCTCCGGTGGGTGCCGCCGGGCTGTTCCAGGTGATGCCGTTCCATTTCCAGGAAGGTGAAGACCCGCTCGATCCGAACTACAGCGCGATGCGCGGCCTGCTCTTCTTTGGTGAACTGCTTGCCCGTACCAATGGCGATACCGCGCTTGCTTTCGCCGCGTATAACGGCGGCGCCTCAGTGATCGACCTGTCTCCCTCAGAGTGGGCGCAGGAGACACGGGATTACCAGTTCTGGGCCAGTGGAATCTATGAAGAAGCGGAGCAGGGGCTGGCCGAAAGCCCGACCCTGATTGAATGGCTCAACGCGGGCGGAGCATCACTGTGTGCCTCAGCATCCGCCACGCTTGGCCTTAACCTGCAACAGCAGCTCACCCCTCAGGAGTAACCAGCATGCAGCTTGGACTCATCGGCCTCCCGATGAGCGGTAAAACGACCGCTTTCAACGCGCTGACCGGCGCGAACCGCCCGACCAGCATCGCCGTACCCGGCAAGCTAGATGTGCAGCTCGCAGTGGTGGATGTGCCCGATCCGCGCCTCGACGCGCTGACAGCAATGTTCAATCCACGCAAGAAGGTCCATGCGAAGATCACCTTTGCGGATATTGGTGGGCTGGCGAAAGGCATCAGCGAAGGCGGGTTGAGCGGCCAGTTCCGCAACGAGATCGCGCAGATGGATGGTTTTGTGCAGGTGGTGCGTGTATTCAAGGACGAGAACGTGCCTCATCCGGAGGGCGCGATCGACCCGCAGCGCGATATTGACATCCTCGACAGTGAGTTTCTCCTTACGGACCTGGTAACGGTCGAGAACCGTATCAGCCGTCTGAAAGAAGAGATGAGCAAGGGCAAGGAACGCGACAAGAACGCCCGCGAACTGGAACTCTTCGAGCAGATGCGCGAGACGCTTGAGACGGAGAAGCCGCTGCGGAGCCTCGGCCTGCCCTATGAGGAGCAGCGCGCTCTGCGTGGTTACGGCTTCCTGAGCATCAAGCCGCGCCTGATTCTGCTCAACTTCGGTGATGAGCGTCCCGACCTGGCCTCACTGGTCTCGCTGGTGGAGCCGACGACCGTGCTGGGCATTCAGGCCAGGATCGAGGCCGAAATCGCCCAGCTTGACGCGGAGGAAGCCGTTCTGTTTCTGGAGGAATACCAGATCAGCGAACCCGTGCGTGAGCGTGTGATCCGTGAAGCCTACAACCTGCTCCATGTGCAGACGTTCTTCACTGTTGGTGAGGACGAGACACGGGCATGGCCGCACACCATCGGTGCGACCGCGCAGGAGGCGGCTGGCGTGATTCATACCGACCTGCAGCGCGGCTTCATCCGCGCCGAGATCGTGCCCTCGGATGTGCTGCTCGAACTGGGCGGCATGGCGGAAGTCAAACAGGCGGGCAAACTGCGGCTGGAGGGCAAGGAATACATCATGCATGATGGGGATGTGATGAACGTTCGCTTCAACATTTAGCGAGGGCGTTCTTTATCCCATAAACCCGTGTGTGCCGATCAGCGGCACGAAGCGCACCCCTCCAAGCCGCTCGATGTGAAAGCTGTCGCCGCGGCGTGTGACACGTTCCAGCGTCTGCTCGAACAGGTCACCGACGGGCAGCACCAGCCTTCCGCCCTCCGCGAGCTGCTCCAGCAGGGGGCGGGGAATGTGCGGTGTGGCCGCTGCCGCGAGGATGCCGTTGTACGGGGCCTTCTCCAGGTAACCTTCACTGCCGTCCGCTACAATCACCTCGATGCTGCCCAGGCCAAGGCTCGCCAGCCGTGCGCGGGCCTGATCGGCCAGCACCGGAATCCGCTCAAGCCCGATCACCTGCCCCGCTACCTGCGCGAGGATAGCAGTCTGGTAGCCAGAGCCTACGCCGATCTCCAGCACACGATCATATTGCCTCAATTCAAGCAGCTCGGTCATCCAGGCGACGATATAAGGCTGTGAGATCGTCTGGCCGCTGCCGATGGGCAGGGGATTATCTGCATAGGCCTGTGAGCGGAACTCCGGAGGGACGAATAGATGCCGTGGGACACGCATCATGGCACGCAGCACCACGGGGCTCTGAACACCGCGCCGCGCGATCTGCTGCCAGACCATATGAGCGCGCCGCCGCGTCATTTCCGCTTCATCGAGCGGTTGATCGGTTTCCACCGGAGGAGACGCGGATCACTGCGCCGGGCAAGAAGCAGGCCGTGGCTTCAGGATTTGGCCCGGGCCGTGATATCCTCGTCCTGCAGCGTCCAGAGTTCGCGCAGGCGATCCTCCAGCCGCTTGCGCTCGTCATCGGGCAGGAAGGAGTGTTCGGCAGCGTTGAGCGCGTGCTGGCGCAGATCGCTCATCGTGAACTCAAGGTGCCTGACAGCGGCTACGTACTCATCCGTCAGGTTGATTGCGCTGATGCTGGGGTCGTCGGTATTGATCGTGGTCTTCAGGCCAAGATGGTACATCGTCCGCAGCGGGTGCTGCGCGATCCGGCTGGAGACACCGGACTGTACGTTGCTGGTGACGCATACCTCGAAGGCGATACCCTGATCGCGTGTCATCCGCACGACATCGGCATCCTCCAGTACCCGTACCCCGTGGCCCAGCCGCCGAGCGCCGAGTACCTCGATCGCCTCGCGGATGCTTTCCGGCCCGGCCCATTCCCCCGCGTGGATGGTTGCCTGTAGTCCGGCCTCGCGTGCTTTCCGGAAGAGCGGCGCAAACGGCTCACCGGGGTAAATATTCTCCGCACCGGCCAGGTCGAGGCCGACCACGCCCCGGTTCATCCGGCTGAGTGCGACCCCGGCGATCTGCTCCCCGATCTCGACACTCTCGTGGCGATTCATGCTGACGATCAGGCGCACTTTGATCGAGCGGTAGTCCCGCATGGCGTCTTCCACCGCGTCGATCACCCAGTCTGCTACTTCACCCAGCGGGTAGCCCATCTCACGGCCCAGCGCGATGGGCGTAAAACGCAGTTCCATGTAGACGATATTCTCGCGGGCAGCGTCTTCGACGGCCTCATAAGCCACGCGCCGGATGATCTCCGGTGAGCGGTAGAACAGCCGCAGCGGGGCGAACTTGGACAGGAATACGTCCGCCTGGGGTTTGTCGTCCGAGGCAATCTGCACCAGTTGGCGGAAGTCCTCGATCCGGTAGCCCGGAATATGCTTGAGCTTGTACTGGCGCGCGATATCAGCCAGTGTCCCCAGCCGCAGCGAGCCTTCGAGGTGACGGTGCAACTCGATCTTGGGCAGCCTGACCAGCGACTCGTACAGGGCGTTGTGGGGGTTCTGCTCGCGATAATCCATATGGAACCTTCTTACAGTCAACGGTGTATCAATCGACCCGGACTGTGACTATTTCACTTACTATACAGGAGTTGTGAATCCGCGCCAGAACCCCCGTTGGGATCAGGTTAGAAAACCGCGCAGGGAGATGCCTGCGCGGTGGATGGGTATATTCAGGGCCCGGCCAGTGGCCTAACGGCGGCGGCGCTTGCCGCCGGGCATCTGCCGTGGGGGCGGTGCGCCACCGGGCATGGTGGCTGCCGCCTGCTGCTGACGGATCTGGTTGTAATGGCAATCCTTGAACTTTTTGCCGCTGCCGCACGGACATGGATCGTTGCGTCCGACGTTGCTCCACATGTCCTTGGTCACCGTCTGGCTGACGCGCACCTGCCCGTCTTCACCCTGCCGCCGCCGTTGCTGGATGCGGTAGCCCGTCTGGGCAAGGCGATCAAGCAGTTCGTCCTGCCGTTTCTGTGACTCGACAATCTGGCGGTGGCGAGGCAGCGTCTCGAAGAAACGCCGGGCGATTCCCTCCTGCGTGTTCAGGCGAAGCTGCTCGAACATCTCGAAGGCGCGCCGCTTGAATTCCACTTTGGGGTCACGCTGACCAACGGCCGCCAGCCCGGCACCCTGCCGCAGATCGTCAATCGCGTTCAGATACTGGCGCCATTCCTCGTCCATCACCGTGAGCATGAGGGCGCGCTGGTAGTTGCCCAGCTCCTCTTCGCCGATAGCGAAGACCTGCCCGTCCGGCTGCCACACGGCCCGGTCGCTCACCCCGGCTTGAAGTTCTACCGGGCCCAGCGAGGCGATCTCCAGCAGATACTCAACACGTTCAAGCAGGACTTCGATCAGGT
>JADZAD010000201.1 GCA_020852775.1 Anaerolineae bacterium | reverse complement strand
TATCGGCTGCCGCTTGAGCGCGGACAGCGCATTGACCTGACGGCGCAGGCGCTGGTAGCCGGGCTCGACCTGCTCTTTGAGCTTTATGCGCCCGACGGGCAGCTTCTGACGGCGCGTGACGACAATCTGGGCAGCGACCCTGCCCTGTGGAACTTCATGCCGTCCCAGTCGGGTACCTATACCGTTGTGTTGAGCAATTACGACGAAGGTATTGGCGACTACGCCCTTCGTGTCGCTCCCTCCACCGGCGCAGGGGAAGCGGTTATTGGTACACGCACGGAGATCGGCGTACAGGGCAGTCCGCGACGCAGTAACTGGACAACTTTCGAGGGTCGAGCGCTCGATGCGGTACGTATCGAGGCAAGGCCACTGACGCCCTCTGTTGATATCGTGATGTCGCTGTATGATCCTTACGGCAATCTGCTGGTTTCGGTGAACAGCTTTGGTGTGGACGCACCCGAACAGATGACCTCGGTACAGTTGCCCGTCAGTGGCACTTACCAGGTTGAGTTTGCAACGATTGGCGAGACTGGCACGCTGGACTACCTGATCCGCCCGATCTCGCAGGCCGACCTCGCCATTGGTGGCATCGTCAGACCCGGGCGCGCGGGTTACGAGGGAGAGGTCGTTGGGCCGGGAACCGTCATAGCGTTTATCTTCGATGGCCGGGCTGGTGAACTGATCGGCGTAGATGCCCACGCCACCGGAGATACCGGGCTGGACCTCGCTTTTGATCTGTTTGCCCCCGACGGCTATCCGCTGATCAGCCGTGACGATGTGGTCGGCCAGAATCCAGTGCTGGATCGCATCGAACTGCCCGTGGAAGGGCGGTATGTCGTTCTGCTGCGCAACATCTCCGTGACAACCGGACCCTTTGACGTATTCATCACCAATCCTGAAGCCCCCGGGATGCCCACCGAGACCCCCTGAAACAAACGAGGCCGGGGTCAGCCCGGCCTCGCGCAGAATTCGTACAGCATTCAGAGGGACTGCTATTCCTCTTCTGCCTCACGACGAGCCGTGATGACTTCCGGTTCAGCGCTGCCTTCGAGGAGTGAGGTCACGTCTTCGGCCTCTTCACCACCCACGCCCTCAACGCGGATAACGAGTTCTTCAGGGCTGGTTACCAGCCTGACACCAGCAGGCAGGATAATATCACCGGCGCTGATGGCGCTGCCAATCGCACCGAGCGAGTCCAGGCTTACATCCAGGTGTGCCGGAAGCTGGCCAGGAAGCGCCTCGACCTCCAGCGAATTCAGCAGGTGAGTCACGACGCCCTCTTTGCGGGCCGCAGGAGCTTCACCATGGAACTGCAGAGGTACTTCAGCGCGGATCGCCTGGTCCATGCGTACACGGTAGAAATCAACGTGGGTGATCAGCTTCTTCACATAGTCACGCTGAACTACGCGGGCAAGCGTAGGGATCACCTGCTTTTCCACAGCGATTTCGATGATCTGCGTACCGCCAGCCTCAGCAAGGGTATGGCGGAGCTCCTTGTGATCAAGGGTAATGCTCATCGCCTCGAACTCAGGCCCATAAATGACGGCGGGCACCTGACCATCTCGACGAAGCTGCTTGACTTTCTTGCCGACCAGCGTCCGCGGGCTGGCCTTGATTGCGAACGTGCTCATTACGTCACTGCTCCTGTCACAGCTTACGGGGATACAGTCCCCGTCGGGGAGATGTTCCCCGTTGAGTGGTGGATCGATAAAACAATCGGATGCCGTCCGATTCGCACAGGCCCGGGATCGGCTCTGGCCTGCACGATGCCCCTCTGTCCGGTGCTGAGGCCGGTCACGATACAGCGAATGGGGGAGTCAAACCCCGGCATACACCGGGCATATCGCACAGCGTGAGGATTTTACCGGGCCATGCGGGCAACGTCAACTGCGCGCAGTGTCTCAACGCAAATGCGCCGTTGATGCCACCGATGAGTGGCATGGTGGTGGTCAACACGACCGGGTCATGTATATACTCTGCGGACAGGCACCGGTCAGCCGTGCTGCCAGAGAGGTATGCATGACACTGCCATTCCTGGCGGAGCAGTTCGCCAACTTCACAACGGTCTTCCTGGGCATATTCATCGAGGCTGCTCCTTTCCTGCTGATGGGAACACTGGCATCCGGGCTGGTCGAGGTCTTCATCAGCCGCGACCAGATGCTGCGCGTCATCCCGCGTCGCCGCATAATGGCGACCATCGCGGGCGGCTTTCTCGGCCTGGTCTTTCCGGTCTGTGAGTGTGGTGTCGTTCCGCTCACACGGAGGCTGTTTCGCAAGGGGCTGCCCGTATCCTCTGGTGTAGCATTCCTGCTGGCTGCACCCATCATCAACCCAATCGTGTTTGCCAGCACGTTTGCCGCCTATGGGTGGGGCCCAATTTTCGTGATGCGTTTCGTTATGGGTGCCGGGGTTGCCCTGTTTACCGGACTGGTCTTCTCCGCCAACCCCGACCCGTCGCGGATGCTCCTCCCACAGCATCTCGTGCCAGTGAGTGGCGGCTCCGGTGAGGCGATCGACACGGCCCCCGTCCCGCCTCTGGGAGAGCGCCTTACACGCTCTCTACGGATCGGTGCGGATGAGTTTTTCGATATGGTGCGCTACCTGATTGTCGGCTCGATGCTGGCTGCTGCGCTCCAGACCGCTGTGCCGCAGAGTGCGCTGCTCGCCCTTGGTTCCGGGCCGGTCACATCCGTGATCACTCTGCAGGTACTTGCGTTCATCCTATCCGTCTGCTCGACTGTCGATGCCTTTCTGTCTCTGGCATTTGTCAACACCTTCACCCCTGGCTCGATCCTCGCTTTTCTGGTGTTCGGGCCGATGCTGGACATCAAGAGCACACTCCTCTTCCTCAGTGTATTTGAACGCCGGGTGGTGGCATACCTGCTGCTCATTCCGCTGCTGGCCACCATGCTAGTTGCGTTGTTCATTAATCTGAATGTGAACTGGTAGACCTATGATGCTCCCTGCCCGGATTGCAGATCGTTTCAAGGCCCTTATCCTGATACTACTTGCCATCTTCCTTGCGGAAAAGCTGGTCAGCGGCACTTTGTACTACTACATCGGGCCACGCTTCAGTTGGCTGGCAGTCGTCGGCGTGGTGATCCTGATCCTCCTCGCCAGTTCGTTTAATCTGCTCCGACACGGGCCCGACGGCCAGCACAACAGCCACGACCACGACCATGATCACGAACACAATCATTCTCACGGCGACGGGCGGGTATCAGTGGTGCCGCTGTTTATAGCGACAATCCCGCTTGCCCTGGGCGTGATCGTCCCGGCGCGCCCACTGGGCGCGAGCGCGGTAGACACTCGCGGCGTCTCCACCGGCTTCACCTCCCCCGCTGATACCTCTGCCTCAATCCTGACTATCGCCCCGGCGGAGCGTAACGTACTGGACTGGGTACGCGCTATGAGTGCCAACCCGGAACCCACCGCACTGGATGGACAATCTGCTGACGTGGTGGGGTTTGTCTACCGCGATGCACGTTTCGATGACGACCAGTTCATGGTCGGGCGTTTCACCATGACCTGCTGCGTCGCAGATGCGCTGGCGATCGGAGTGGTCGTCCACAGCACGGAGGCTTCGGTACTCGAAGCGGATTCATGGGTGCGGGTCACCGGGACCTTCCAGGCCGGTACCCTGGGCGGTTCCCCCATGCCCGTGCTGGAGGCGGCGGAGATTTCCCTGGTGATGCAGCCTGAACAACCTTACCTGTTCCCCTAGGACAGTTCATGAAGGCTCGATTTGACCCTCTGGACCGCCTGGCGCTGGGAGTCATCGCCGGGTTGATTGCCGCGATTGCCGTGGTGATCCTCGCCGGTGACCACGTGGGCGTTCCTATCCGAGATGTGCAGCCCGCGCGCGGCAGCACTCCGGCGATCACCAGTGTGATTGCGATCACCTTCGGGGAATCCGTCATCCCGGAAAGCGCGGAGAGCCGCCTGGTGATTGAGCCAGCGGTGGACGGGCGGATCGAGTGGATCGATCCAACTCGACTGGTGTTGCGACCTGAGGCCCCACTTTCCCCCGGCGTGACGTACCGCGCAACCCTGCGCGCAGGGGTCGAGAGCACCACAGGCCGCCAGATGGCACGCGGCCTGTCCTGGGAGTTTACACCACGTACTCAGTCAATTCTGTACCTCGCTCCCGCCGATGTGGATGTCCGCCATATCTGGACACTCGATCCGGACAACCCCGCGGCCAGCCCAGAGACTGTTTACAGTGCCCCATACGGAGTCATCGACTTCGCCCCCAGCCCGGACGGGGAGCAAATCGCCCTCACCCAGTACACGGAACAGATGCTGAGTAACATCTGGCTGATCAAGCGGGATGGCTCAGACCCAAAGCTTCTGCTGGACTGCAACCCCGGCCTCTGCACCACACCAACGTGGTCACCGGACGGACAGCTAATCGCCGACCAGCGACAGGAACCGGCCCCCGGAAGCAGCAGCATGGCAGGCCCGCTCGGCCCCAGCCGGGTCTGGATTCTGGACATGGAGACGAAGGAGACTGCGCCCCTGATGCAGGATAACCAGGTACTGGGCTTCTCCCCAACCTGGAGTCCGGATGGCAGCCGTATCGCCTTCTTTGACTCCAACGGCGGTGCAATCCGTATTCTCAGCCTTGACCCGGCACGTTCCTCGTCCATATTGCTCTCCAGCCTCATGGGAGAGGTCGGGGCCTTCAGCCCGGATGGTGGCTCGATGATCTACACCGACCTGCAGCAGGTTGGCCAGCAGTATTACGCACAGTTCTGGATCGCCCGGTTTGACGAGGAACAGGCTGTCACACGCCTGTTTGACGAGCCTTTTGAAGAGCAGTGGCCGGCATGGTCACCAGATGGGAAGCTGCTGGCTTTCGGGCGGCGTGCACTTGATCGACAGGGAGGGCGCGGGCATCAGTTCTGGCTGCATGGCACCCTGACAGGAGAGCGCACCAGGGTGACAACCGACACACGGTACAATAACCTCGTCTTCCTGTGGGATGCGACATCCAGCCGGGTACTGTTCCGGCGCTTTAACCTGGAAATCAACTACCCTCAGTCTGAGTTATGGCTGTAC
>JADZAD010000200.1 GCA_020852775.1 Anaerolineae bacterium | reverse complement strand
TCTGAATACGTCTGAGCAGCATAGCTCCTCCGGCTGGCAGTGTCACAGTATAATTCCGGAGGATTATATAGATTCGCCCACTTTCATGCAATGGCTCAGAGCCAGCCTGTTGCGTCATCACAGGGTGGCAATCCCCGGTGGGATTGGATAGGCTTACAGTAAGAGACTCGACACTGTCAGGGGGATGACAATGGGCATAGTCGGCTGGTTAAAGAACCTGTTCGGCAGCAGCGAACTACCCACCCGCCAGGCTGGAGACAAGGGAATATACCTTTATGTGCGGCTGGATCGCTCCGGGGAGGTCGTCCGGCTGCGTATCGACCCCGGACAGGACCTCAACTTCGATGAGGATAACGGCGAATATACGTGCGTGAAGGGCATCATCGGCCCGAAGTCCTACCGTCAGGCCGAGGCCACATTCCATTTCAACAGCGGCAGAATGCTGACCACCGCCGAGGTAAAGGGCGGCACATTGGCAACACCGCAGGAATGGGAAGCCTACCAGCATCCCTCCGGGTAACAGGCGTGGGCAGGTTATCCACTCAGTAGCGTTCCGTAAACTACTCCGGGCGCAGAGGGTAATCTGCGTGCCACCCAGCGCCCATCCTCCAACTGGAGCCACTCCTCCGCGCTTGACGGCTGGTAGCGGCGGACGATTCGCACACGGCGCTTTTCGCGCAGTTTCCCCACCACCTGGCTGCTCAGGTTCGGCGCGACACGCACGTCCAGCATAACGGTGGTCAGAAGCGTACCGCTCACCGGCACGCCCGGCAGCACCGGTGCAGGCTCGGCCGGCCGCTCCGGGGTTGGCTCCTCAATCGGAGTGGTACTGTAGCCGGGTGGAACGCGCACCTGCCGCGCTGCGCCAAGCACCAGCACGTTTCCATCGGCATCGCCCTGCAGATTCCAGTCCGCTTTCTCGACCAGATCGACCCAGAAATCCCCGCGGCGCTTCACTCCCGGCAGCTTGAGGCGGGCGGCGAGACGGCTCAGAAAGCCCTGCCGCGCCAGGGCGACCTGGCGCACCAGCATTTCTTCGGTCAGGCCGTTTTCGCCGACCTTGCTCTTTGGCGGCACCCCGAGTTCCTGCTCGGCCTGCTGGATCAGCGAATGGCCGGGCCCGGACTGGATCGCGGTGTCAAAGAACAAAGCCTGTGTGAGCGCCCTGCCCAGTCCGCGCACGCTGGCGCTCTGCTGTGAGGGTGTCCAGTAGCTCTTGATCACGATGGCGTCCTGCGCATCCTGCATATCCTTCTCGGCAGCAGCGGCAATCAGCAGCCGCCGCAGTTCCTGATCCTCACGCAGGGCGGGATCCCGATCGTTGATACGTGCCTGGAAGTTACGCAGCCCGGCAGCGTTCGGGCTGGACGGTGAGTGATCGAGATAGTTGTTCACCACGCGGGCCAGCGATCCCGCCGCCAGCGTGAACTGAAAGCGTCCGTAGCTGATGATCCCGGCATCGTAGGTCTGGTAGTTGGCATAGCCCAGGCCGCCTTCAAAGCCCGAAGTGATGTTGAAAGCCGCCAGCCTGATCCGTTCCTGCTCGTTCTCAGTCGCCATAGTTGTCACTCACCTTCGGCAGTGCGGTCGTGCCCGATAGTTTTCCATTATACGCGGGTGATAGTAAACAGAAAGTCACCGGTCAGCGCACCAGAAGCGGGGCGATCACCGGTGCGATAGCTTCCGCCGCTACCCGGTTGCCTTCGGGCGCCCAGTGTATGTCGTAGTGAAGATACAACTGGCGAGTGCTGTTCTCACTGAACGGGGCCAGGAGATCTGTGCAGGCCAGGTCATTTGCCAGGCAGAAGGCTTGCAAGCGCGCATGCAGCGCCGTACCGTCAATCACTTCACCCGGTCGGATGCCCTGTGGCCCGGTGATCCCCGCCTGCTGGCCGGGCAGTTCTGCGCCATGCGGGATAATCACCAGCACAAAGCGGCGCCCATCCGATTCAACCTCATCTGCCAGTTGCATCAGATAGTTCAGTGTACGTGCTATATCCTGCTCATCGCCCTCCGGCAGGCCTTTCCTGTAGATGGCTGCTCCGTTGTTTCGCACCCGGCTGACCTCGCGGATCGCATAGTTGAAGCAGTAGTTCCGCAGGCTGTCATCCGTCCCGGCGCAGGACAGCCCACTGCCATCATTGAAGGGCTGAGGCGTTATCTGCTCCGCAGGAAGGCTCACGAACCACGACTCGCGGCTTATGTTCGACGGATTGCACACAGCCTGTATGAGGGTGGTGCGCAGCACCGGGATAATTCCGCGCTTCCACGTCTCGCTGGGGATTGCGGGCGGGATCACCTGCTCAATCGGATCTGAGGCAGTCGTGAACGGGTTCCAGACTACCCCGGACTCGAAGTCAACATACGGGGCGATCGCGATCGGCGCTGCGTCAGGGCCATACACGATCCGCTCCGCGTGATACAGGCGGGCATCATCGGTGAAGTCGTTGCCGAGGTAGAGCGCGGTGATGACCACATCCGGGTCGAAACGCTCCTTAAAGGCGCGGTACTCCATCAGATAATGCAGCGGCCCGGTGACGTTCATGCCAAAGTTGATCACCTGCACGTCACGCCCGGCCTCGACACCCAGGCGAGCCTCGAGCAGGGCGCTCATCGTCTGTTCCATCGGCAGGTAATCGCCCTGCATCAGCGAGTCGCCCAGCAGCATGACACGAAGTGCGTCCGGGCGCGGCTCATTCGGATTGACGCGGACTGGGATGCCATAGCGATCGGTGCGCCACCAAACCCGGTACTCTCCTTCCGGGCTGGCAACGACATGGGTGGCGTTCGGGGCGCGCCACACGCCAATCAGCGGGTGGTTGACCTTGTCCGCGCTCAGGTGTGGCGGCTCTGTCAGCGCAAGGCCGAGGTTCAGCAGCAGTACTGCGACGACCCCACCTGATATCATCAACCCCGCACCGAAGACCATCTCCCGGGCACGCACTTCATCTCTGGAAGCTGCCCACCCGGTTGCAGCAGCGATCGTCACCGCAGCGAAGATCATGAGAAGGCGTGGCCACGAATACACCCCGAACAGCAGCGCACCGCACTCTCCTCCGGTACGCATCACTCCCCAGACTGCGGCACCGGCAGCCAGCACCATCGTTGTCTGGCAGAGGGCCCGGAACGGCGATCGCTGCAGCGCTCTGAGAACGCGCGGGGCAGGCATTGATCAGATCCGCAGGCTGAGGCCGATTCGGCCCCGGTCGATATCCACTGTCAGCACACGAACCTCAACCACGTCCCCTACCCCTACTACCTCATATGGGGAATCGATGCGTGTACCGGACATCTCAGAGATGTGAATCAGGCCATCCTGCTTGACACCAATATCGACGAACGCGCCGAAGTCCACCACGTTGCGGACGGTGCCGTTCAGGATCATCCCCGGCTTGAGGTCCTCCATTCGCAGCACGTCATCGCGCAGCAGCGGCGGCGGCACATCATCACGCGGATCTCGCCCGGGCTTCTGCAGTTCGGCGAAAATATCCGCCAGCGTCGGCGCACCGACCCCGATCTCCCTCGCCAGTTTCGGGATGTCAGTGGCCGCCTGCAGCTTGCCCAGACGCGGGTCACCTGGCGTGACGGAGAGCTTGTTCAGCAGTGCAGTCGCCGCCTGGTAGCTCTCGGGGTGGATGCCGGTGTTGTCAAGCGGATTCGCTGCGCCGGGAATCCGGAGAAACCCGGCGGCCAGTTCAAAGGTCTTCGCGCCCATACCTCCGACCTTAAGCAACGCGTTCCGGCTGGCAAAGGGGCCGTGCTGGTCACGGTGCGAGACGATCTTCTCAGCGAGCTTTGGCCCCAGCCCGGAGACATAGCTGAGGAGCGCGGGAGACGCGGTGTTCACATCCACGCCCACGCTGTTGACGACGCTCTCCGTCACGCTGGTCAGCGCATCGGCCAGCGCCTTCTGATCCACGTCATGCTGGTACATACCGACGCCGATGCTCTTCGGATCGATCTTCACCAGTTCAGCCAGTGGATCCTGCGCCCGGCGCGCGATACTCACCGCCCCGCGGATGCTCACATCCAGGTCTGGCAGTTCAGTGCGGGCCAGCGGACTGGCTGAGTAGACCGACGCTCCGGCCTCGTTGACGATCAGGTAGCGTACCGGCGCCCCCTCCCGGATCAGGCGAGCCACCAGTTCTTCAGTTTCGCGGCTGGCGGTACCATTGCCGATGGAGATCAGCGTTACTTTGTAGGCGCCCACCCATTCATGCAGCATGTCCAGCGCTTCACGCACGTCGTTCTGCGGCGCATGCGGATAGATGGTACCGATATCCAGCAGGCGGCCCGTAGGATCTACAATCGCCACCTTGCAGCCGGTGCGAAAGCCGGGGTCAAGCCCGATCACCGTCTCGCCCTTGAGCGGCGGCGCGAGCAGCAGGTTACGCAGATTGGTTGCAAAGACCGAAATCGCGTGTTCATCGGCCCAGCCGGTCAGATCACGCCGGATTTCCCGCTCGATCGCAGGCTCGACCAGGCGCGCATACGCATCTTCGACCGCCATCTCCAGATCGCCCGCCAGTGGCGAGCGTGGGTTGGAGGGATAAAGCTGCCCCATGCGGCTGACGACCATATCACGCGGCGCGGCGATATGTGCACGCAGGGCTTCTTCCTGCTCGCCGCGGTTGATCGCCAGAAGCTGGTGTGGTTTCAGGCGACGCAGCCCCCCGGAGAACTCATAGAACAGTTCATACGTCCGCTTCGGATCATTCAGCGCATCCGCCAGTGAGACGTGCAGTTCACCGTAGTCCCATGACAGCCGCCGGGCGATGTCACGGCAGCGCGCATCGTCGGAGATCAACTCCGCGACGATGTCCCGCCCACCCTGCCATGCATCTTCCGGCGTGGGCACCTCGTCCGAGAGATACCCGGCAACCGCTTCCTCCCGGCTCATGTCGAAGCTGATCTGGTCGAAGATCCAGCCTGCGATGGGCTCAAGGCCGTTCTCTCGCGCAGCCTGCGCCCGAGTCCGGCGCCGGGGCTTATACGGCAGATACAGGTCTTCAACCACCTGCAGCGTCTCGGCTTCCTCAATGGCTTCCGCCAGTTCCACGGTGAGTTTACCCTGCTCTCCAATCGACTTGAGTACGGCCTTCTGCCGGTCATCGAGCTTTCGGAGTGCGTTCAACTGCTCCCGGAAATCCGCCAGGACCGCCTCATCCAATCCTCCCGTGACCTCTTTACGGTAACGGGCGACAAAGGGGATAGTGCCTCCTTCGTCAAACAGGGCCACGGTGCGCTCGACCTGTGGGCGTTTCAGGCCAAGCAAATGGGTCAGGCGTCCTACCAGGTCTCTCAAAGCGTTGCAGTCCTTTCAGGCGAAAGTGCCGGTTAAGGGAGCCAGAAGCGGCTGTGGTCACCGAGGTTCATCTTGATAGCGCGCGGTTTACGTGGGTCAGCCTCGACGGCGGCATGTCGCCCGATAAGGCTGTCCTGAATGCGTGTCTGGATGTGCATCACCCGGCTGTCCTCCAGCACAATACTGCGCTCAATCTCGCTGTTCTCGATCACGCAGTTGTGATACACGCTGGTGAAGGGGCCAATAAAGCTATCGCGCACGACGGTGTTTCTGCCAATGATGGCCGGGCCGCGCACCGTACTGTTGATGATCTGCGCGCCTTCCTCGACGGTCACGCGGCTGTCCACGATAGAGTCTGCGTCAACCGCGCCGGCGACATATGGAGTCAGCTCTTCAAGCACATGCGCGTTGGCTTCGAGCATGTCCGTCGGCTTGCCGGTGTCGATCCACCAGCCTTTGTGAACATACGGGAATACACGGTAGCCCTTTGTCACCAGCCACTGGATCGCATCGGTGATTTCCAGTTCCCCGCGCCAGGAGGGTCGAATGGCGTTGACCGCCTCAAAGACATGGTGGTCGAACATATATATGCCTACCAGCGCGAGATTCGACGGCGGATCCTTCGGCTTCTCAATCAACTGCCTGATCTGCCCGCTCGCGTCGAGCTCCGCCACGCCAAAGTGCTGCGGCTCCTCGACTTCCTTCAGCACGATCTGGCTGTTCCAGTCAGAGCTGGCAAACTGGCGGATCAACCCGCTGATGCCGCCCTCGATGACATTATCGCCGAGGAACATCACAAAGCGATCGTCACCGAGAAAATCACGGGAAATACGAACGGCATGGGCCAGCCCGAGCGGCGCGTCCTGTGGAATGTAGGTCACGTTCACGCCCCACTGCGAGCCGTCACCAACAGCCTCACGGATTTCGGGACCGGTGTCCCCGATCACGATGCCAATATCGGTAATCGCGGCATCCCGAATCATCTCGATGACCCTGACCAGCACCGGCTTGTTGGCTACCGGGATCAACTGCTTGGCGCGGGTGTAGGTCAGCGGGTACAGGCGCGTACCCTTGCCCCCGGAGAGTATCAGACCTTTCACAGCAGGCTCCTCGCTTGTTCGTTGCAAGAAATGGACACGGTCACGCCGTGTCCTCGACTCAGTACCGGGTTCTCCCTGCCGCAGACCCGCAGGAGCGCCCCCCGGGTCGGGCAGACCGATCAATCAGCCGTCCTGTTCATCTTCCTTCGCCGGTGGGTGGCGCTCGATACGGCGCGTCTCCATCAGGTGCGAATGCGGCGTTTCATCCGGTGATTCTTCGCCGCCCCGGCGCATCCGCGCCCGTGCCTCCGCCGCTTCACCGGGCGGAATCACAATCTCCGGGTGCGAATCCACGTAGGGCTCACCCACCACCGGGAAGACATACGGGCCGTCTTCCGCGCTATCCGACGGCCAGTTCGGATGACGCGGCAGCAGCGTGATATCCTCACCCTGCAATGCGCGGTCAATCAGGCGTGCCACCCGCACTCCACGCCAGCGCAGCGCCGCACCACCGACTTCGGCGTTGGCATGCGAGGGGCCCGCCCCCACATAGCCCGGCCAGTCTGCCATCTGGTACATCTGCCGCCAATCGATCGTCCGCAGATGCCGGAAGTCCGGATCTACCAGTTCCGGGTCGAGATACAGCATCAGCGAGGTCTCAAACATCGAGGCATGCACGCTGCTGTTGAGCGCGACTTCTTCCGTAGTCGTCAGTGGGCGCCCCAGCAAAGTGGCCAGGCCAGGCGCAGCTTCCAGTTCAGCCCCGGCCATCACATAACCGACTGGCTCGATCATCACCAGTGCCGGGTTGTCCACCACCATTTCGGCACAGGCCTGGGCGAGCACGATACTCTGGCCAGGCCCGCCATGAAAGCCGATAGGGAAGATACGGGTGAACCCGAAGCGGATCATGTGCCCGGTCACTTCCTGTACAATGGCTTTCAGCGTCTCCGGGCGTATCCACACGCTCCCGGCGTCCTCAAAAAGCTCCTGACGCCGTGTATCCACCGGATCGGTGCCGTAGGGGATCGTTGGCATGATGACGATATGCAGGCCGGGATCGCTTTCCAGCAGCCACGCTGCTGCCGAGAGCGTCAGGGCGTCAACAGCGAACGTGTCCGTGCCAAACGGGAGGTGGCTACCGTGCTCCTCCAGCATCCCCACAGGGAGGAACACAATGGTTCTGTCCCGGTCAAGCCCGCGCAGAGAGCGCAGGTTCATCCGTTCCAGCAAATGCAGCCGCCTGTTTGAAAGTGAGGCTGGCATATCGGGCCCCCCTGCGCCTCAGCGCGTTACGGCCATCACGCCCCGTAATATCCACCCATCTGCGCATCAGCGGGCGCATCCAGCAGGACCGTCCCGGCGATACGCACGTTGATCCGCTCCAGCAGTTCCTTCGCCCGTTCCGCATGGTCACGGCGGGTACCGCCTGCCTTCATCACCAGAAGCACCCCATCCAGCTTGGCCGCCAGCAGGGCCGCGTCAGTCACCGAAATGATCGGAGGTGCGTCAAACAGCACGTAGTCGGCCCGGCCCCGCAATGCCGCGATCACGCCGTCGAGCGCAGGCCCGCCGATCAGGTCAGCCGGGTTGGGGGGGAGTGGCCCGCTGGGCAGCAGCCACAGGTTCTCAACGCCAGTCTCGACCAGTGGAGGCTCTGCCTGTTTGTCAAGCATCATCGAAGTCAGGCCCGGCTCCTGCGGCACTCCCCAGATAGTATGCTGCCCGGGGCGGCGCAGGTCGCAATCAACGATAATCGTTCTTTTGCCGCCCTGTGCCATGGTCACTGCAAGGTTCGCCAGGGCGATACTCTTGCCTTCCATTGGCGCAGGGCTGGTCACTACCAGCGCATGCAGCGGAGCGTTGAGGCTGGAGAAGACAAGATTGGTCCGCAGCGCCCGGTAGGCCTCACTGGCCTGCGAGCGCGGATTATTCAGGGTAACCAGGTCTATGTACGCCATACCATTCCTTCTGACGAGGCCAGTCTGCTCAGATGCTGAACTGGCGAAGCATCACTACCGTGTTCACATTCACGCGGTACCCCTTGCGGGAATAGAACACTTCACCGGGGCCACCCTGACGAGTCATCAGGTATGACAGAGTCACCCCCTGCCGCGCCAGTTCCACCTCCAGGACGCGCATCAACTGGCTGCCAGCACCCTTGCCCTGCGCATCCAGCGCAACACACATTTCCTGCAATTCATAGACTCGCCCGCTGTACCACTGACGCGCACAGCCGACCACGAGGCCGACCATGCGGCCCGCATCATGGCACACAAAACCGAGAAAGCCCGGGCTGTGTACCATTTCATGCAGGCGCTTGTAGGCAGTTTCCTGCGTCCAGAGGTCATTGTACGGCTCGGCATTGAAGACACTGACGAACAGCGCGGCGCACTCCTTGAGGTGGGCGTCGTTGAGAGGGGTGATCTGCAAACTCATCGGGTTATCTCCTGTCGCCTTTCTGGTGGGCAGGTTGCCCTGGTGAGAGTTGCGATGGTCTGTTTGCGGCGCTGCCGGCTTCTGGCGCGGGCAGGCCCTCAGCTTTCTGCCGGCGGGATCGCCCCGAGAACCGGAATCGACAGGAAACGATCGACATCTTCCGGAGAGCGGATGATCCCCGCTTCCAGATATTCAAGCACAAAAACGATGGCAAGTCCAACCAGCAGGCCGAGGATACCACCCGCAATGGTGTTGATTTTCGTGTTTGGG
>JADZAD010000199.1 GCA_020852775.1 Anaerolineae bacterium | reverse complement strand
GGAACAGGATGCGCTCCGTGCCCGGCGGGATATGCAGCCCTTCCAGCACCGGAACGGTGATCTGTTCCGCCGTGCCGGTATCCACGACGAGCGCCGGGCCGACGAGCGTTTCCAGCGGCACGGCGTCTAGCGTCTGCCCACCCCGGATGAAGTGCGCGGGCGCATCGAGGTGGGTACCGGTGTGTGCCGTCATCGAGAAGCGGGTCAGCGTGGCGCTATCGCCTTGGTCGAGGTGGAACAAGTGACGCATTTCAACGGCATCCTGCCCCGGCCAGACGACGAGGCTGGATGAGATCGGTATCGAGATGTCGAAGATAGGCATGTGTCTGCCTCCGATGAGAAAAGAAGAAGGGCCTGACATGCAGGCCCCTCCGGTTTCAGATATTCAGTTTCTTTCCCACGCGCAGCGGAGAGGCTGACGCCCGGGGCAGGAAGGCGTTACGGCAGGCCGATGGCGCCTTCGGATGAAGCAATTGCGGCGAGTTGATCGGCGGAGATCGTCGCACCGGTCAGGTCTGCACCGTCCAGGACGACGCCAGACATGTTGGCGTCAGTGAAGTCAACGTTGGTCAGGTTGGCGCCGGTGAAATTGGCATTCACCAGCAGGGCGCCGCGGAAGGTCGCGCCGCTCAGATCGCTGTTTGACCAGTTCGAGTTGCTCAGGAAGCCCTTGTCAAGGTTGCAACCCGCGAGGTCCAGATCAGAGAGCTTGGAAATCGCGTTCCAGGGCGAGGCCACTTCGCACTTCGGGTCATTGGCCGTACCCGAGTCCACAGCCTGGCCGCTTGTGCCGCCACCGCCGCTGACGGCGATGTTGAGTTCGCCCAGGTTATTCTGCTGGGTAGCTTCCACAGCTTCTTCAGCCGCGCCACCGCCACATGCGGCGAGGAGCGTGCCAAGCACAACTGCCAGCGCCAGTGTAAGGACGATCCGCACAGTGGTGTTCTTCTTCATCTTCCCGTGGTCTCCCTGGAGTGAATAGTCTCTGACTTCTGGCCGCATCAGAAGCCTGTAGTCCAGAGCACGTTGCTCCGCGTAAGATAGATTATAACCCTGACCCTATGCCCTGCAAGTGCGGAGATGAAAAAGCGGAACAGGACAGGTAGGGTTACCTGTCTTGTTCGCACACACTCACCTTCTTCTGGAAACGCTCATCAGAAGCGGCCGCCCCCGCAAGCGGCTGTCCCGCAAGATGTTCGGATGATAGCGCCCGAATGTTAAGAGATGATGATCACCCGGTTAAGCTCTGCTTCAGGCGCGCCGGGAGCGTTCCTCTTCCATCCCGCGGATCACGTCCGCCAGCGAAACCTCGGCCAGCGACGGGATCGAACGGTTCGCGTGGCTGACCTCCATGTGCTCGGTGAAGTGGTGCGGCACCACCACAACGTAGACCCCGGCAGCGATGGCCGCGTCCACGCCGTGCTCGGAGTCCTCCAGCACGAGGCAGTCCTCCGGCTGCACCTCCAGCGCCCTCATCGCCGCGACGTACAGGTCGGGCGCGGGCTTGCGCAGCGGCACGTCATCACGGCAGATCACCGCCTGGAAGTCGTCCCACACGCCGACGCGCTTCATATGGAAGTCGATCCAACTGTGTGGAGAGCTGGAGGCGACGGCCATCCTGAGGCCCATCTTCCTGGCATCGTCGATCCACTGCTGGACGCCGGGCATCAGCGGCTCATCGAGCGCCATCTCCCAGTGCACATCCATCACGCGCTTCCAGATCGCCTTCTCGTCGATCGGCTTGTTCGTCTGGTCCGCCAGGTACTGGAACGGGTTGTGGCCGAAGCCACCGCCGATCATCTTCACGAAGTAGTCCATCGGCAGTTCGACGCCGTATTCATCGTACACGGCCTTCCAGCCGCCGTAATACGCCGTCTCGGTCTGCATCATCAGGCCGTCAAAGTCAAACAGAATGGCACGGAGCGTCATTACAACAACCTTTCAAAAAGCAGCTATTAGCGGTTGGCTGTTAGCTGTTGGCTATCTACCTCCGGAGAGCGGGCGCGTGTGCAGCCTCGCCAGGCCGGGGAACGTTCACTCAGAACTCATACGGCGGGCCGGCTTCGCCGTAGCTCTCCAGTTCATCGAGCAGGTTACGCAGGCTGAAGGCGGGTTCGTAGCCCAGCCAGCGGCGTGTCTCGCTCATGTCATAGACGCTGGGGGCCTGCGCGGGGTCGAGCCCGTGCGCCCTGACCAGCGCCGACTTGCCGGGGTAGACCCGTTCAAAGGTGCTGCCAGGCCCGTCAGCATCCCACGCATCGAGGTCGGCGGCGGTGTACTCGTACTTCCCATCCACCGCCAGCGTCAGGGGCGCGGTCAGCTTCTGCCGCATCAGCAGATCAACCCCCTTGAGCGTCGCCTGTGCCACGTCATCGACGTGCACCGCCCCACCCCAGTACCACTTCGCCCACTCGACATAAGACGAATACACCGTGCGGTTCCAGTACGGGATGAAGGCACGGGGCCGCAGGATCAGCACCGACATGTCGTGCCGGGCGGCGTAGCCGTGCGCCAGTTCCTCACACAGCACCTTCGAGTGCCCGTAAATCTGCGGGGTCAGCTCGATATCCACGCTGGAGATGTACACCACGCGGCTGATCCCGGCACGCAGCGCCGCCTCGAAGACCTCGAACGTGCCGTTGACGTTCAGATCCCAGAAGTCGTAGGCATCGGCTTTGCCGGTGACGAGGTGATAGCCGTGCCAGCCCGCGATGTGCACCACGCAGTCGCTGCCTGGCAGAACGCGCCGGAGCAGCGCCCGGTCGGTGACCGACCCGGCAATATATTCGCCATGCGGTTCGGCAGGCGGGCGGATATCGAGGTTGACAGGCGTATCGCCGCGTGCCGCGAGCAGACGCGACAGGACGCGGCCCAGGTCGCCGGAGCCACCGGTGAGGAATACACGCACAGCGGTTTGCCTTCTGGTATGGTGGACGGGCTAAGCCAGCCTGTCCGGGGGCGGCGTGAACTCGTAGGGCACGATCAGGAAGCCGTGCACATCGTGGATCTTCTTATCTCCGCGCATCTGTACACACGTCACCGCCTGTTCGGTCTTCGTATCTCCATCCTTGATCTTGACCGGCGTCACCTGCAGGGTGATCGTATCGTCCTTCGGGTAGTTCGGGTCGTACAGGTCGATCTGGATGGTGTCGTCCTCAAGCACCTCGTAGCCGTAGGCCAGCACCTGGTGGTTATCCCACACCCGGATCGACTCGCTGAAATCGGTATAGATCAGGCCGATCACGGTCAGGTCGCCCTCGTCGAGGTTCTTCTTCAACTCCTGCCACGACTCCCATGACTCGGCCTGCGCCTTGCTGTCCGAGTAGGTCATCCACTGCACATAGCGCAGAATCTGCGAGCTCATCGTGCCCCACGAGGCCATCTGGCGTTTCGAGAGATACTCGTAGAGCGAGGTCTCCTTATCCGGGACTTTTGCCGCCTTCGGTGGCACCTTCTTCGCCCGCGTGTAGTCGATCACCGTGAAGCACATCCCTCCGCACAGGCCGTGCACGCTGCGGGACGTGTCAATCAGTTTACTCAACGCATCAGGGAGCGGGATGCCGGGGAAGCGGTTGGGGAACTGCAGGCCGTTCTTCGAGGGGCGGAAATCAGCAACAGCGAGTTGGCGATGCTTGACACGCTTGGCAGCCACAGTTTCGATCTCCCTTTCTGTTCCAGTACAGTCAGCCAAGGACAGCCTGATTATACGCCATCACCTCTGTCAGGGGGTAGCGCTGCGCTACCGGGGCGTGGACAGGCCGCGCTCGATGCGCTCGGCCAACTGACGCATTTCCGATACACGAGCCTTGAGCCGCTCCAGTTCAACCCGCCAGTCTTCGCCCCCCACTGGTGGCGGCGCCGGTGGCGGCGGTGGCGGAGCCGATTCCACTGGAGGGACGGGCGCGGGTGGGACGGGCGGTGGAAACTGCGGCTCAGGCAGTTCGAGCGTACCGCCAAACACCAGCGAGAAGTACTCCTGCAGGTCCTCTGAGGTGGCGTACCACACCCGCGACATCTTGCGCCCGCGCAGCTTCTTCTCGCGCATGTGCTTGCGGATCGTCTCACGGCTCAGGCCGAGGATATCAGCCAGTTCCTCGACGGTGTAGAGCACCATGTTCTCAATAAAGACGGGCACGCCGCGCCCTCCTGAAACGGTTGTGCAACCGGCGCGAGGCTGGCTGCGTATACCATCTGACCGGCGGGAACAACGCATGCCCATCCGGCGAAATTCATACGTGAATCATATACAGGTTCAGTATACTCTATTCTGGAGAGCAGAACGCTCAAAGGACGAAAAGGAGGTGTGTATGGACGCACTCGAACAGCACCCCCCTGTGGTGAGGCCGCTGGTCAAAGCCGCCCGCAAGGGGGCAATCTACACCGTCCGGGGGCTGCTCATCGCGCTGCTGGGTTCTTTTGTGCTGGCTACCCGCGTGAGCCGCTCCACGACCAGCCGCCTGAATGACCTGATCTGACAGCTTCCTCCGCAAGCCACACTCCGCGAATCACGCTCCCTGTCTCCCCCAACAGACAGGGAGTTTTTCGTTGCCTGTTGCCGGCCCGGATTACGGCTTATCCGGCAGGATGCAGGCTATACTCCTGTCGAGACTTGCCCACCTTCACCCAGGATGCCTGATGACCCCCTACCCTCTCTACGACTACGGCGGTAGCGGCCCGCTGATCCACTTCGCGCCGGGCAACGGCTTCCCGCCGGAGGTGTATCGCCCGCTGCTGGAGCCTCTTACCCGGCGCTTCCGGGTAGTGACTTTCCTGCCCCGCCCGCTCTGGCCGGAGCCCCAGCCGCTGGAGTCGATGCACACGTGGGAGGACATGGCAGCGGATCAACTGGCCGGGATGCGCGCACATGGCATGCGGGACGTGATCCTGATGGGCCACTCGATGGGCGGGATCGCCTCGCTGCTGAACGCCGCCGCCGAGCCGGGGCGCTTCCGTGGGCTGATCCTGCTCGACCCGACGCTGCTCTCCCCGCGCCTGCTCTTCGTGATCGGGCTGGCACGGGCGCTGGGCATCCGGCGGATCAGCCCGCTGGCGCGGGTGGCGCTCCGCCGCCGCGCGCGCTTCGAGAGCCCGGAGGAGGCCTACGCGAATTACCGCTCCAAGCCCGTATTCGCTGACTGGCCGGATGAGACGCTGCGCCACTACACGGATGGGCTGCTGCGGCCCACACCCGATGGCGACGGCTACGTGCTGGCGTGGTCACCGGAATGGGAGGCACGTTATTACAACTCGGTATACCCGCATTCCTTCCGCGTCGCCCGCCGGCTCGACCCGGCACTGCCTGTACTGGCGCTGCGCGGCACGGAATCCGATGCGTATTCCGCGGCCTCCGCGCACCGCCTGAAGCGCGTCGCGCCGCAGATCGAGTGCCGCGATCTGCCGGGGCTGGGCCACCTCTTCCCACAGTCCGCCCCGGAGCAGACGCTGCGGATCATCGAGCACTGGCTCAGCGAGCGTGGGCTGCGCTGACCCCCCATCCCCGGCCCTTCCCCCACGAAGGGGGAAGGGAGAAAGGCCGTGCGACCGTCGTTTTTGGCTAATAGCTAAT
>JADZAD010000198.1 GCA_020852775.1 Anaerolineae bacterium | reverse complement strand
GCGGGGGCTTCTGCTGCGGGGGCGCATGCTGAGAACAGCATCGTCATGGCGACGAGCAGCAGTACCATGAAGGCCCACTTGTTCTTACGCATTTATCTTCTCCTTTTAGTATGGGCTGAACGCGGATCAGACGATCCGTGTATGGAAAACGCTCCGGTTGCGGCTGGCGAGTGGCTGTCTGATGTGGAACATCCTGTAGCAACATCACCGCAAACAGATGTCGTTAATGATATGATAATAGAATGTGGCGCATGATATATACCCTTGATTCCCCTATGTTTGTTAGGGGATTACCCCTAATATATCGGGCGCAAGGGGGGTGATTACTCTCCGAAAGGCTGCCGTGTGCGCCTCGTTAAGGCGTCACCCAGTACGGCCACCAGCAGCACGATGCTGTTGATGACCGATTTCACGCCCACCGGCAGGCCGAGTAAGCCCATGCCGTTTTCGACGGAGGCGATAATCAGGGCACCCATCAATGCGTAAGAGACTCGTCCGCGGCCTCCGAAAAGGCTTGTTCCGCCGACCACCGCAGCCGCGATCGCATTCAGGAACAGGGTGCCACCCCCGGAGTTTGTGTCTACTGAGCGCTGGCGCGATGCGAGAATAATAGCGCCGACCCCGGCCATGAAGCTGGAGATCATGAATGCGGCCGTGCGGATACGATCCACGTCAATACCCGCCCGGTAGGCTGCTTCCGGATTACCACCGACGGCATAGACATGCCTCCCGAAACGCGTGTTATTGGCGACATACGTCCAGAACACCAGTAGCATCAGTGAGACGACCGCTACCACCGGGACACCCCGGTCACGGTTAACATACCAGATAGCCGCCCCCGCAAGGATTGTCGCCACGAGAAACTGAACAGCCAGCCTTGCGGGGGGCATGACCGGCAGGCGCTGCCCCTGGCGGGAACGGCGGTGAAATATAACAGCGATTGTGGCAACCAGTAGAGACGCCAGGTAGAGCGCCCAGCTCCATGCGGGGGGCAGGTAGCTGTTTGCGATTCCCAGCACGACCGGGTCCTGTATGGTAATAGTTCCGGAGGTTGAGAACTCGGTGGTCAGAATCAGAACGACGCCGCTCCATGCGAGCAACCCCGCCAGCGTCACGACGAAGGATGGTGCACGTACCCGGGCGATGATCGTGCCATGAATCAGTCCGATCAGGGTTGTCAGCAGCAGCGCGGCGCCAATCGCCACCCACCATGGCCAGTTTGTCGCGTCTTCGCGCAGGAGCAGGGTCATCGTTACGCTGCCCACCGCACCGACATAAGCGATCGACATGTCGATTTCCGCGACCAGCAGGACGAATACCACGCCGATAGCCGTAGCGAAGAGCCCGGCGGTCTGCAGCATCAGATTGACCAGATTGCGTTCGCTCAGGAATGAGGGCTCAAGCAGGCCAAATATGACAGTGATCAGTACCAGCGCGGCACTGGTGGAGATCAGCGAGAAGTCTCCGGTGAGCAGCCTTCGGGGCAGCCAGCGTGGGGTTGATGGGCGGATAGCAGGTGAGTCAGCGGATGGTGGAGGAAACATGTCCGGCCTGTTATCAGTGGCTATCTGCGGGGTATATCATCGATCCGCCGGGCAGTACTGTGCGTATTCACCGACGCAGATCTCGTCCCATGTGCGGAAGCCATCTACGATGACAGTCTCATGAATGTTATCCCGTGTGACACTGATGGGTTCCAGGGCGACATACGGGATGTCCCTGGTTCCATTCGAGATCGTCCGTCCACCAGTCAGTTCCACGATCGATTCGCCTCTCATCAGTCGCATTGCCAGCGCTGCTGCCGCGTAGGCCTCCGCCCGAAGTGGCTTGTAGACGGTCATGGCCTGGTCCCCCGCGAGGATATTCTGTATCCCACCCACAGTAGCATCCTGCCCGGAGATCAGAATACCTGCTTCTCCAGGGCTGATGCCTGCGTTGCGGAAGGCCGCAATGACCGAACTGGCCAGCCCGTCATTCGCAGCGAATACAACCGATACAGTAGGGTCAGTCGTCAATATCTGCTCAAAAAGTACCAACGCCTGCTGGTTGTCCCATCCCGGTACTGCCTGGTCTGCCACGAGAATCCAGGAGCCATTTTCAAAATAGGGCCGTGCGACCTGGTAATAGCCAGTTCTCAGGAGCGTGGCATTAAAATCAGTCGGGGCGCCGTTCAGCAGCACAACTCGAGGCGGGTTATCCTGGGCTTGAATCTGAGGTTCGAGGACAGCGGCCATCATATACCCCACCGCCATATTGTCGAAGCTGACGTACGCGTCTGCGCCCGGCCCCTGTGTGGTCAGCCGGTCATAGTCGATTACCGCCACGCCGGCTTCACGCGCCATAGCGATAATTGCCGCCCCGGATCCGGGGTCGAGGCTGACCAGCAGAATGACTGTTGCCCCGGCCGTAATGGCTTGCTCGGCCTGCGTCTGCTGGGTACGGGCGTCTCCCTCCGCGTTGACGATACTGTAGTCTACGTCGTACTCGTCCAGAATCTCTTCAAAGTAGCGGCGGTCGTCAGTTTCCCAACGGGCGGAGGTGGCGCTGTCAGGCAGCAGCACCCAGATACTGCCGGGAGTGTCTGCCCCGGTAGGGTTATGCGGATCGGCGACACTGGCCTGGCAGGCAGACAGAATGCTTGTCAGGATCAGGATCAGAGGCCAGCGCGCAGATCTCATGGCGTCTATTTCCGGGCGATAGCTGTCCCGCGGATCGACTCTGCGGGTATCAGTATGCAACATCATACCCGCTCGGGGAGCCAAACTCAATCAGCGAACCCTCCCGATAAGATGAAGGCGGCTTCTCTCCGGATAACCTGCTGGGGTACGCATACGCGGATATCTGTCTCATTGTTCTGCTTCATGGAAACCACCATCCGGCCGTGTCTCCACGGCCAGGTGGTGGCGTGTGAGGCTATCTGCCAAATGCGCTGATACGCTCGATGAACAGCTTCCGGAGCCGGTCAGCGTCAACATCCAGGATGACGTCAATCTCGGGGAAGTCACTCGAACGGCCCTGAGCCCCGCCGGGGAGGCGCTGGTCCACCACCGTCTGACCGGCTGACAGGCCCTCTGTCTCGATATAACACGGCATACGGCGCGTGGTGTAGAGATCGGGCGCAATCAGATAGCCAAGCGCATGCAAATCAGGCACAGCCAGGGGCCGGCCAGTCTCTATCATGCGCTGGCGGGAGAAGGCCAGCACTTCAGTGATGTAGTTCGATACCGGATTGCCAATGGCGGCGATCTCGTCAAGGTAGTCCAGGCCGGGAAGATAACGGAACATCACATCCAGCCCGGCCATGGCGATCGGCCAGCCGGCTTCAAAAACGATCTTCGCGGCATGAGGATCGTTATGCAGGTTCGCTTCACCGGCGGCGCTGGCATTACCGCCCGCAAACGCTGAACCTCCCATCAGGACGACCCCCTTGACCTTGTCGATGATCGCGGGCTGGAGCCGTGCCGCCAGTGCGATGTTGGTGATCGGCCCGATCGGCACAAGTATTACCTCGCCCGGATTCGCCATCACGGTATCAATAATGAAGTTGGCCGCGAGCCTGTCGATGGCTTTGCCTTTGACCGGGGGCAGGCGATCAGTGGCATTGCCTGCCCCATCTGCGCCGTGTATGGTGGGGGAGGTGACACGCGGCGGTAGGAGCAGGGCACGGCTGGCCCCGGCAGCCACCGGGATATCAGGCCGACCTGCGGTCTCTACCATACGGATCGCATTTCGGGTCGAGCTCTCGAGGCCGCTGTTACCGAACACGGTAGTAATACCGAGCACCTCCACCTCCGGCGATTGCAGGGCGAAAAAGATCGCCTGCATATCGTCGAGGCCGGGATCGCTGTCGATGATGATCTTCTGAGGCATTTCTGTACTCCTTCTGAGGAATCACGAGAGGATATGCTGCGGTGATGCATTCACCATCATACAGCCATTACGATGAAAGGCCTGAATATCTCCTGTGCTGTCCGCGCTACCAACTGGCTGGGCTGGGGCTATCTTTTCGCCACGCCTCATCCTGTACTGCATTATCGGAAGTTCCGGCTGAGAAAGTGCATCGTCTCACGGGTGTCGTTGTACAACTGCTTGTATTGTTCGTAGAGCGGTGCATATAACGCATGCCGCCCGGCATCAGGCCGGATGATTCGTTCAGTCCGCACCCACGCATCAAGATCATCGCGCTTCAGGATTCCGGAAGCCAGCCCTGCGAGAAAGGCATCGCCGTAGCTGGCTCCGATGGTGATCCGCGGTACGCTTTGTTCGACCCCGGTGACATCAGCGACACTCTGTAACCATGTTTCTCCCTGTGCGCCACCACCGACAGCGATGATGCGCCTGACAGGGGCACCTATCTGGTTGAATGTCTCGAGGTTATGTCGGATTCCGTATGCGACACTCTCAAGCACCGCCCGGAAAAGATGCTCGCGCCGGTGTGACAGCGTCAGCCCGGAGATCACGCCGCGTGCATCCGGATCGTTGATCGGCGTGCGTTCCCCGCTGAAGTACGGTAGCACCAGCAGGCCGCCTGCGCCTGGCCCGATCGCCGCTGCTCCTCTGAAGAGTTCTGTGTAGGCAGTCTCTTCCGGGAGTTCACGTGCCAGTTCATCCCGGAACCAGCGGGTCAGAGAGCCAGTGGTTGACATCCCCGCGGCAAGGTCATATTGCCCCTTAAATGCCCCGCCTACCGTCCAGACACGCGGATCGGGGGCGGGTTCTGCCATGACGAGGATGAAGAAGGTTGTACTGCCATACATGATCATCAGGTCGCCCGGATGCACGGCCCCCACACTGATGCCTTCGCTCAGTGCATCCACTGCTCCGACCGCTACCGGTGTCCCGGTCCTGAGTCCGGTTTCGATGGCCGCTTGCCCGTGGATCGTTCCAGCGATGGCGTCGCTCCAATCCAGCCGGGGCAGGCGCGAGAGTTCCGTGATCGGCCCGGCGAAGCGCTCCGACCATTCCAGCGAGTGGATATCGATCAGTGGCATATAGTAACTGGCGGTGTGGCGATCCATGACTTTCTCGCCGGTCAGCCGGTAAACAAGATAGCTGCTGGCCGTGGTCAGGTAGTCGGTCTGAGCCCATATATCTGGCTCATTCTGCCGGATCCACATGATCTTGGGTCCGATAGACTGGCTGGTCAATGCCATGCCGGAGAACTCAAAAATAGCTTCTGCGCCGAAGGTCTGGTTCAGTCTGTCGATCTCGGAAGCAGCACGGGTATCCACACCGTAGAGAATGCCCGGACGCAGCGGCTTTCCGGTGCGGTCAATGGGCAAGACACAGGCTCCGATCGCGCTGCAGGCCATTGCCGCGACATCATCCCCCGTATATGGAGCGCCATCCAGCAGTGCCCGGCAGAGCATGATCGTGTCTGCCCACCAGATGCCGTCAGCATCCTGCTCTGCCCAGCCAGGCCGTGGGATATCCATCACATGCGGCACAGTGTGTGATTTCAGGATCGTCCCATCAGGTGCAACCAGCACCCCCTTCGAACTGTACGTCCCGATGTCGATGCCGAGAAGGAGGCTGCTCATCGCTTTGCTGTCCTTTCAGATTGTGGCACAGTGGCAGTTTGCTGGGGGGTGTTTGTAAGTGTCAGGAATAGTCTGTCGTCAGTGTAGAGGGTGTTCTGAAAACGTGTCAAGGAAGCAGCAAGTGTGACGCCCGGGGTGGG
>JADZAD010000197.1 GCA_020852775.1 Anaerolineae bacterium | reverse complement strand
TCGGAGGAGAAGGTATGAGCATTCAAACCCTGCGTCAGAGTGCCCGTACAGGGGCCATCTCCGGGATCATTATTGTCTTTCTGCTCCTGATCGGCTTTACGGGCGTTGCAGCCCAACTGCTGGCCGACACGCTCAATCTGCGCGGCTCAACCGGCGATTCTGTTGGACTGGCGCTCCTGCTGGCAGTGATCGCATTCTGGACAGGTGCACGGGCCCGGAAGGGAAACGACAGAAACTCAGGTGAAGCCGCTGTACGTGGGCTGACCGCGGGGCTTGCTGCCGGCATTGTTACCGCCATCCCGACTTTCCTGATCGTCCAGGAGGTCAACGGCGGTGCAGACCTGCGGAGCTATCTGGCTTCACTCTCGCCGGATATTGTCGAGCAGTTTGCGTTCCGCCAGGGGGCCGCCTCCGCCGCGGTGATCCACCTCGTGCTGATGACTCTGCTGACCGCCGCAGGAGCACTTCTGGCGCAGGGATGGGAAACCGCCCACGCAGGTGATCGCCTGCGCGCAGTGCGTGGAGACCTCACCTCCCGGCTCACAGATCGGGTCCCTGCCCGGCTCCGTAAAGGACGTAATGGTCAGCTTGTCCTGCAGGCGGTCCTGGTTA
Source organism: Anaerolineae bacterium (assembly GCA_020852775.1). GTDB lineage: Bacteria > Chloroflexota > Anaerolineae > Aggregatilineales > UBA3940 > JADZAD01. The sequence continues at coordinate 4,498 of JADZAD010000197.1, read as the reverse complement.
CGATACTGCTTATCCTGCCCCTGCTCATGAACAAGTACTGGAGCTATACGCTGGGCACTATCGGCATCTATGTGCTGCTTGGGCTCGGCCTGAACATCGTTGTCGGGCTTGCGGGGCTGCTTGACCTCGGCTACGTCGCCTTCTTTGCGGTGGGCGCGTACACCGTCGCGCTGCTGACCGCCCCTACCCCCTTCGGTGTTGAATGGGGTTTCTGGGTGGTGCTCCCCATCGCCCTGGTTCTGGCGGCGCTCGCAGGGGTGCTGCTTGGTGTCCCGGTGCTGCGGCTGAGGGGAGACTACCTTGCCATCGTGACGCTCGGTTTTGGTGAAATCATCCGCCTGCTGGTCAAGAGCGACGCGCTGACCAACGTTTCCGGCGGCCCGATGGGTGTACCAAATATCGCGCTCCCCAGATTGTTCGGACAAACCCTCAACGATCAGGGCTTTCTGTATCTGATCATCGTTGCGGTTCTGCTGCTGATCTTCATTACCGGGCGGCTGCAGAACTCCCGCGTCGGACGTGCCTGGATTGCGATGCGGGAAGATGAAACCGTCTCGCAGGCGATGGGCATCAATACCCTGGCCTACAAACTACTTGCCTTCGGCACGGGTGCATTCTTCGCCGGGCTGGGTGGCCTGCTGTTCGCTTCCCGCAATCAGTTCACCGCGCCGGAAGACCATGCTCTGCTGGTATCCATCAATGTCCTCTCCGTTGTGATCGTCGGTGGCATGGGTAGCATACCGGGCGTCATCCTTGGCGCGTTCGTGCTGAAAGGACTGCCGGAAATCCTGCGTGAACTGGATAGCTACCGCATTCTCGCATTTGGAGCGCTGCTGGTCGTGATGATGATCGCCCGGCCTGAAGGCCTGTGGCCGTCAGATCGCAGCCGCCTTGAATTACACCACACCCCTGAAGAGGACAATCTGGAGGAGCCGACGCCATGAATGGAGTAATTGTCGCCAGACAGGTCACCAAGCGCTTCGGGGGACTGACGGCCGTTAACGCCGTTGATCTTGTCGTTCCAGAGAAGTCCATAGCCAGCGTAATCGGCCCGAACGGTGCGGGTAAAACAACGTTCTTCAACTGCGTTACGGGTTTCTATACCCCGGAAGAGGGCGATATCCTCTTCATGGGAAAGTCGATTGTCGGTGTTCCGGTTGACCAGATCAACCACCTGGGCATTGCACGCACCTATCAGAACATTCGCCTGTTTCCCGGCATGACGGCACTGGAAAACGTCATGGTTGGCCACCATACCCGGATGAAGGCCAACATCCTAGGCGCAGTCTTCCGTGATCCGATTACCATGAAGGAAGAACGGGCAACTTCCGCCCGGGCAATAGAACTCCTCGCCTTCACCGGGTTGAAGGATCAGGCGCTTCAACTGGCCCGTAACCTGCCCTACGGTGCGCAGCGCCGTCTTGAGATCGCCCGCGCACTGGCCAGCGAACCGAAGCTGCTGCTGCTCGATGAGCCCGCTGCCGGAATGAACCCACAGGAGACGGTCGCGCTGACACACTTCATCCGCCGTCTGCGTGATGAACTGGGCCTGACCATTCTTCTGATCGAACATGATATGCGCGTCGTGATGGAGATTTCGGACCAGATCAGCGTCCTTGACTACGGGGTCAAGATCGCGGAGGGCCTCCCGGAGCAAATTCGCAACGACCCACGGGTGATCGCCGCCTACCTGGGGACGCCGCTGGAGCAGGAAGGTTAAGATGTCAGTTCTCAGCCTTGAGACCATTCATACGTATTACGGGAACATCCATGCGGTACAGGGGATCTCACTTCATGTCGACAAGGGCGAAATCGTCACGCTGATTGGCGCAAACGGAGCGGGCAAGTCCACGACGCTCAAGACGATTTCCGGAATCACCCCGGCACGGCACGGCGCCGTCTCTTTGAATGGGAAGGACATCACACATGTCCCATCCCACCAGATCGTGGCTATGGGCATCACGCAGGTGCCGGAAGGCCGGCGGATATTCGGGCGGCTGACGGTGGAGGAAAACCTCGATATCGGAGCCTACAGCCGCGGCAACCGTGACGAATTCAACCGGGCGATCGAGCGCGTCTACAGCATCTTCCCACGCCTCAAAGAGCGGCGTAAGCAGCTCGGCGGGACCCTCTCCGGAGGCGAGCAGCAGATGCTGGCAATCGGCCGCGGGCTGATGTCCCACCCCAGTGTGCTCCTGCTGGATGAGCCTTCAATGGGCCTCGCTCCTATCCTCGTGCAGGAGATTTTTGCTACGGTACAGAAGCTCAACGAGGAGGGCATCACCATCCTGCTTGTCGAGCAGAACGCCCAGCTTGCATTGTCAATCTGTAACCGGGGCTATGTCATGCAGTCCGGCGAGATCGTTCTGGAGGGCACAGGCCAGGAATTGCTTGCCGATGAGACTGTGCGCCATGCTTATCTGGGCGAAGAGTAGACCGCTGTCCTGAAATGAGCTTGACGCCGGGTGCTGCCCAGCAGGCCCGGCGTTTCTGTTTCTGCCATGCCTCATCGAACTGCCATCAACCCGGATCGGGTCTTTCTTGCTGCGTTGGGGGTAATCCTCCTCCTCGCCGCCAGCCTGCGTTTCACAAACCTGGACTGGGACGAAGGCTTCCTGCTGCATCCCGATGAGCGCGGAATTGTGTTCGTCGCACAAATGATCCATGCACCGGAGTCTCTCATCGAGGCACTGTCCCCGGCGCGTTCGCCGCTGAATCCATTGCGTGATCCGGACGGGCAGCCGCGTTTGTATGCTTACGGACATCTGCCGCTGTACGCCAATATCCTGGTCGCTCCGCTGGCGCGGGGAACCGGCGCAGCCTCCGACCCAGCGTCCGCCCTGCTGCGGGCCGGACGCATCCTCTCCGCGCTGTGGGATACCCTCACTGTCCTGATTGTCGCTCTTGCCGCCCGCGAACTGGCCGGGCGTGGTGCGGGGCTGCTCGCAGGTGTGCTATCTGCACTCAGTGTGTTGCATATCCAGAACGCCCATTTCGCCACTGTGGACGCTGCACTGGCGTTCTTCTGTACGCTTTGCATGTGGTTACTGATGCGCCATGCGAAGTACGGGCATCCTGTTTCCCTGTTGCTGGCCGGGGCCACAGTCGGATTCGCTGCCGGATGCAAGGCAACAGGCGCGCTGCTGGTGCTTCCGCTACTGGCCACCGCGGGGCGAGTCCCTCGACGGGTACTCGCGGGGGCGCTGGGAGCAGCGGCGCTGTGCTTCCTGCTGACCAATCCATATGCGCTCCTCGATGCAGCGGTGTACGGACAGGCGCTGACGACACAGGGCGCCATGATCAGCGGGCGTATCGACGTACCCTTTGTGCGCCAGTACGCAGGCACACTACCGGTATGGTATGCTCTCGCACAGCAAGGCGGCTGGACACTGGGGCACCTGCTGACCACGGCGGGATATGCTGGCATACTATGCATCTGGCGCATGGAATCCGGCAAGACACGGGTTACAGCGTTTCCTCTGGTCATATGGATCGTCGTCGCCCTGCTCACTACAACAATCCCGATGGTAAAGTTCCCACGCTATACGCTGATCTATACACCGGCACTCTGCGTCTGTGCGGCATATCTGTTGGCCGTCATTCGCAGGCAAAGGTATTGGCTCGGCTGGGGACTGTACGCTCTGGTTGTCAGCGCGACGGGGTTTCAGGCGGCAGCCTTCATGCGCATATACCAGGAGCCGCATCCATGGATTAACGCCAGTGAGTGGGTCTACGAATACGTCCCGCCCGGCTCGATGATTGTCACGGAGTCCGGCGACGACGTGCTGCCGATCATCATTCAGCGCAGCAGCGTGAACCTGATCCGTGAGCGCCTGTATGGCTCTGCCTCTCTGGACATCCTCGCGGAGCCCGATGGCGAGGCAAAGCTGTTGCGCTTGTCGGGTACACTCAGCGAGGCAGACTATCTCATTCTTGCCAGTGCCCGGCAGATGGGAACCGTGGCCAGAAATGAAAGCCGTTATCCTGCCACATTCGCATACTATGAATGCCTGCTGAGTGGCCGGCTGGGATTCGAAATCGTCACAGCTTTCAACCGTACAGGGCGTGAACCCGGCGTGGATTTCCCGCCCATGCTCTACCCCGATCCATCCTTTACCGACTACGATCATCCAACTGTGCTGATCCTCCGTAATGAAGGGCATTACGCATCTGAGCGGTTGCGAAACGTGATTACGGAGGGCTGCGCTGACACGCCAGCGCGTTGACATCCCTCTCTGGCACCGGTATAATCTTGGCCTGCTCTGATCCGGGTGATTCGTCCCGGTTACAGGCCTGAATCAACCGTCTTCCCCTGGCCGCTTCCGGTAGAAGCGCGCCCAGGCGGCAAGCGAAGAACGGAGAACAACCTTCGATGTACGCGATTGTCCGTATTGCAGGCGGCCAGTATCAGGCCGAAATCGGCAAGCATATTGTCACTGAGAAGCTCCCCCACCCCGAAGGTGAAGCCCTGACCTTCGATGACGTGCTGCTCGTCGCG
>JADZAD010000196.1 GCA_020852775.1 Anaerolineae bacterium | reverse complement strand
ATCATCTTTACCACACGGTTGACCGCAAGCGCACCGATGATCACATCATCGATCAGGCCTGCTGGCCCCATGACCGCCTCCGGCATCAGGTCTACCGGCAGGATCACATAGGCCGAAGCGGCGGCCAGTTCCGCCTTGAGCTGCGTTGAAACCGACGGATCAGCTAGGAGGCGCACGAACAAGGCCATCATATCAGGCAGGATCAGAATATAGCTCGTTACTTCCTTGCCCGCCCCGGCACCCTGCGCCCAGTGAACAATCTTGCCGCGGATACGCTGGTAGTAGTCCTGCGCCTGCTCCGCGTTGTATGTCAGCGCCGAGCGTTCGGGCATGACAGGTTTCGGCTCCACAGACGGTGGCCTGTCAATATCGAGATAGTCGTAGTTAAGGCCGCGGATTGGATCAGAACCCCACGGCGCGGGGCCTGACGGAATCTTCTTTCCCTGGTCAGTCATAAGTCCTCCCTTACAACCCGGCACTATCTCCTATACGCGGGTTGGCGACGGCAGGTTGCAGCGAAGCTCAATCTGTACCTGACGCCGCAGCCTTCATCTGCTGACTTTCCGCCAGCTTCGACCGCATTTCCATCAGCGCCACGCCGTGCAGGGGGTAGCGGCTGAGGGCCCAGATCGTCACAAGAGAGGCAAGGATCGGTACCCCGGCGAGCAGGAAGCGAAACACCCATGTTACCGCAACCGGCTGCACTCGCAGGGCCGGGTCGTACCCTGCCAGCGGCAGCAAGGTGGTGGTCAGAAGCGCCTGTCCCGAGAACGCCAGCCGGATCACTGCGCCGTTCATCCCAAAGAAGAAGCCTTCACGCCGGTGTCCGTTCAGCAGTTCGTCCTGGTCAATCACGTCCGAGAGCACAATATTGTAGAGCATCAGCAGGCCAGGAAAGCCAAGCACCAGCAGCGCCATCCCCAGCAGCGCCACCGTGAAGTTGGGCGCGACAAGCAGCGTGAGCAGGCCGGGCATCAGCGCGAGGCTGGTGTAGATCCATGCCATACGGGAGCCGACACCCTGGGTAATCTTCGTCCAGACAAACATCGCAGGGATCGAGAGGATAAACGGGACGGCCAGCAGAACCGACTCCTGTGTGGCCTTGTCCAGCCCGCCTGGGATGTCCGTTAGCCGCAGGGCGTACTTGGCATAGAAGGGCATCATCGCCACCATGATCAGGAAGATCAGTTCCTTGGCGAGATTGGCAACCAGAAACCAGCGAAAACTGGGGTTGGCGAACCCCAGTTTCAGGCCCTGCAGGAAGGGTACCGTCGCTTCCCCGCGATGAAGTGCGGGCTTCTCGCTACTGCCGAGCAGCGAGATCAGAAACGCCACAAGCGTCACGATCCCGAACGCTACGGCCATCCCGGCCCATCCGATCCGGTCAATGACGATAGGCGACAGCCCCAGAGCAAGCAATACCCCGATCAGGCTGAACACCTCGCGCCAGCCCGCTGCTTCAGCGCGTTCGTTGAGGTCGGGCCACATCTCCGGGAAGAGGGCCGTCCACGCAATCACGATCAGGCTCCACAGCGTATCGAAGATGAACAAGGTTGCAACCATGTACAGGAGCAGAACAACCGTGTCTGCCCCACGCGGAGGGAGCCACAGCAGGGCAAACATCACGGCCAGTGGCAGCGAGCCAAACAGGATGTACGGGATACGCCGTCCGCGGGAAGTGCGCGTGTTATCACTCAACTGGCCCATCAGCGGGTCATTTATTGCGTTCCAGAGGCCGTAGACGAACCAGATCACCCCGAAGACCTGCGGCGCGACCCGGAGCTCATCGAGGTAGAGGAACTGGAAGCGGTTGTTGAAGGTCTGGTAGGAAAGTGCGGTGCCCAGCGAGCCAAAGCCATAGGCAATCTTATGCCAGGTGCCTGATTTCATGGTGAGCCTCCGGAAGCAATGTCATGGATAGGCGGACGAGGTCTTAGCATGTTAAAGCGAAATACCCCGGCTGGCAACCTCAGGCAGGCGGGTATTACTGGAGCGGGATTGAGACGAACTGCCCGGCAGGGTTTCCGGCGATGTCGAGCACGTCCACACCGTGCTGCTCGCTCTCGGAGAGATAAACGTACATGGATACCAGCAGCGAGTATGGCCCGTGCCCGGCAGTGTCTGCGCTCACCGGAAGGCTCAGCGCGGTAGTGATCACATCCCCGGTGCGCCACTGGTATGTCGGTAGGAAGCGTTCATCCACCTGCCCCAGCCGTGTCCCGGCTGCACCGTACAACTGCACGCTGAATGAGTAATTGTCAGGCGTATCCGGACGGGCGCGCACCTGCCACGACAGGATAAGGCGCAGGCGCTGGCCCGGCTGGGTCAGCGTAGCGAGGTTTGAGGGCGCGTATGAAAGTAGGTTCATCCCGTTCGCCAGCGCCGCAAGGGGAACCCCCGTTGGCGCAGCAGCGGGACGCGTTTCAATGCGGTAGCCGCCATCCGGCTGAGTCAGCACCGCAATGAAGTCCGTCGCCGGAGTGACGGTAGTCGAGTCGCCTCCGACAATCGTCAGGCTGCGATCACTCAGGAAGGCGTCCCACATCGCTGCACCCTCATCCTGGTTCGGGTCAAACCCGGTGGTGTAGACAACGATCGGGGTGCCGCTTTCCTCTGAAGCCTCACGAACGATTCTCGCCGTACCCCACGCTTCGCGCACCGGGCGGCCATGGCCACCAGTGATGATCGGGCCGCTGCTCACGAAATACAACATGCCAAGATACTGCACTACCTGCCATGTTGCGACGATCCCCAGCCAGGCCCAGGCAAGGCCCAGAAACGGCCTCCGGAGCGATTCGTGCAGGCTACTCAGCCAGCGGAAAGCGTCCGCGCCGAGGATCGCCAGTGCCAGAAACTGGGCCGGGTAGAGCAGAATGTAGCGGTGGACATACGAAGGTGGCAGTTCAAGCGCGGCCCACATCACGAACGGCAGAGCAATCCACACGGCCAGCAGGGTATGCTGCGGGCTGGGCTCCGCGCCAGGCTCCCGCCAACTGCGCCAGCCAAGCACCAGTGCCTTGCCAACCACGTAGATCATCCCCGCCATAACCAGCCCGCGCTGGATCGCATCCAGCAAACTGCCCAGTGGGGCGATCAGCAGCATCGAGCGGTATGCCTCGAACTGGTCACCCGCCAGCGCATGGAACTGGTAACCGGTAGCGACATGTGCAGCGTACTGCAGGCGCTCCAGCAGGCGGATACCGGGCTCGCGTACCCCCGCGCTCTGTACCCCGGAGATCGCCCCTATCAGGCTTGTTTCGCCAGTCAGGTAGCCTAGCAGATATGGCAGGTTCGCCAGCAGGAATATCCCGGCCCCGAGGGCCGCCCACGGAAGGAATCCACGCCAGCCCATCTCGTCAATCGCGGCGAGCAGCAGGCGTGGATGCAGAGCCAGGACGGCTACGCAGATTACTACGAAGATCAGGTCACCGATATACAGGCCACAGAGCACCCCGAGCGCCCCGATCGCCAGCGCGGTCGCCTTTCCGCGCCGTTCAGCCAGGAGGAGCAGCATACCAAGCATGAAGGCCAGTGTCACCAGTGGAATGTTCTGCGCCCAGGTCTTTCGAGTGAAGAATATCGCCCATGGCGCGGTAGCGAAGAGCAAGGCTGCGGTCAGCCCAACCCCCTCGCTGAAGAAGCGCCTGCCAGCCAGATACGTGAGGTAGATTGCGCCGACACCCAGCAGGCCCATCACCAGTACCGCCGCTTCCGGGTTCCGCGTGATCGCATAGGGAGTTGCCAGCAGGTAGGCAACCAGCGGCGGATGTGGCGCGATGTCAGCAAGCACGCTGGTAGGCGAGAGCCCATGCCGGAACAGTGCCAGCGCCTGCCGGGCCATCAGCGCTTCATCGAGCTTAAACTCGGTGAGCCCGGGCCAGCCCAGGTAGAGTACGGCGGCGGCGGCAAGGATCGCGCCCAGCACGGTACGCAGGCGAGACGACTCAGGCATGGTGCAGCCGGGTATGCCCTGACTCCGCGCCAGGGGTAGCACGCAGCAGGTCAAGCGCGTGTGGCAGCACTGGCAGCACAGCGTCAAGGTTCTCCTGCGCGGCACGCGGACTACCGGGCAGGTTGAGGATCAGTGTCCGCCCGCGGATACCGCACACAATACGTGACAGCATCGCATGGGGGGTGATTGCAAGGCTGGTGGCACGCATCGCTTCCGCGAGACCGGGAGCTTCACGTTCGATCACATCCCGCGTCGCCTCTGGCGTCACGTCGCGTGGTGCGAAGCCTGTACCGCCAGTCGTCAGGATCAGGCCAAGATCGAGCACATCTACCCACTGCCGCAGTCGCTCACGGATCTCGAGCCGGTCATCGGGCACAACAGCCGCCTCAGCGATTGGCCAGTTCAGACGCTCCTCGACCAGCTTACGCAGCACAGGCCCCGACTGATCCGCATAGTCACCTGTAAAGGCCCTGTCGCTTATGGTCAGGATTCCCACACGATAGTTCACGGCATCAGGCATATCAGTCTTCGTCTTCGTCCCCGAAGAACTGCCGCCAGGGTGCGTGTCCACTTTCCTGCACGCCGTCTTCTGTCACACCAAAGTACACCCGCACGGTACCGTCTGGGGCACGATGGGCGAAATCGCAGCGTTTACGTCCACCCTTGTT
>JADZAD010000195.1 GCA_020852775.1 Anaerolineae bacterium | reverse complement strand
CCTCGGGGGTTGGGCGGGCCTCCGGGGTGGGGGGGGGTTCATCTCCACCGGTTGCTGATCCCAGGTTGCAGGCGAGCCCAGCCAGCGCGAGAGAGCCCACCAGAGCAACTAACCCAGGCAATGACCGACAGCGCAGAGGTAAATGACGCATGGTTGTTTCCCTTCCTAACGTCACGGAATCAGATGAATCGGACAATCATAAACAGTGTCTGACAATGTTACCGTGAGCCGCTACTGAGCTTCTCCGTAGTGCATGGTATTAAGTATGGTATTTACCGCGCAGACCATAGAAATCAAAACAGGCTGACTGCATAATACCAGTGAACTAGTACCTGACCCCTGGGTGTGAGCGGACAGGGGGGCTGTTCTGGAACGTAATATCGGAGCGACAGGTTATGCGCGGTGGGAATGCAGCACCACGCGACGAGAGCCAGGAAATGGGCGTAGCAGCAGTCACAGGGTCGAACCCACAGGCTGGCCTCAATGCGGGGCGTCTTTATCGCATCCTGGTGGTGGAAGATGAACGCCGGCTGCGCGAGCAGATAGTCGAGGCGTTGATCCTCTCTGGCTATGAGCCAGTTCAGGCCGAAGATGGCCCGGCGGCGCTCATCTCCGCCGCAACACTCCCGCCCGATCTGATCCTGTGTGACATCCGCATGCCGGGGATGACCGGCCTGGAAGTCCTGCAGCAGATCCGCCAGACCCCCGGCATTGCGGATACACCGTTCATCTTCGTCACCGCGATGGCTGAACGCCATATGATGCGTTCCGGGATGGAGCTTGGCGCGGAAGATTACCTGACCAAGCCCTTTACCATTACCGAACTGCTCGACGCGGTGCGCATCCAACTGGAAAAACGTGAGCGAAACGCGCAGGCCGAGCGGGAACGTGAGCGTGCCCGGCTGGCGCGTGACCTGCATGACTCCGTGAAGCAGACCCTGTGGTCGGCGATGCTGCTGCTGGAGGCCTCGGAAAACGCCGCTGGCAGCGAACGGGGCAGCCGGGCGGTCAACCCGCTGCTCAAAGTCCGCACGCTGATCCAGATCGCAGTGTTGGAAATGCAGACCCTGCTCATGGAACTCCGCCCGGAGATGCTCGCAATGCAGGGCCTGCCCGAAGCACTGCGGCAACTGACGGATACGCTCCGTTCGACGCAGTCCTTCAACCTGGGCCTGACCGTTCGCCCGATTCTCACACTCCCGGATCGGGTGCAGGTAGTGTTCTACCGGGTGGCGCAGGAGGCGTTAAGCAACGCGATTCGCCACGCCTCGCCCAGGCAAGTGCACGTCACACTGAGCGGTGGGCGGAAGGCGGCCATGCTGGAGATAGTTGACGATGGTGTCGGCTTCGACCCGCAGAGCGCCGCTGCGGGCGTACACATGGGGGTCGCACATATGCAGGAGCGAGCCGCCGAAGTTGGCGCGAATCTCGTGATCGAAAGCCGGCACGGCCACGGTACACGGGTTCGGATCATCTGGCCGGTTGAGAGGAGATAGCAGATGGGTGAGAAAACGCCCCACAAGGTCCTGATTGTTGACGATCATCCAATGGTGCGTATCGGCCTGATTGCGGCCCTGCAGAGCAATCCGTTGATCCGCATCGTCGGCGAGGCGTCTAACGGGCGTGAAGCCCTGGAAATGATCCGCCTCGTCCAGCCAACGGTTGTCCTGCTTGACCTGATCATGCCTGAACTCGACGGGCTGGCCGCGGTTAAGGCGATCCACCAGATCGATCCGTCCGTCACTATTCTGATTGTTACCAGCTACACTGCGCCGCACCTGATCAACAAGGCACTGCGTGTGGGCGCCGCCGGCTATATCTCCAAGAACGTCACCGGGGCACAGATCGTGGATATGATCGAGCGGGTGACCGCCCCTCCCATCGAAGCGCTGATCCAGCCCAGGGCCACCCGTTCTGCCGATCTTGAGCGCCCGTCCCTCGGGCGGCAGATTCTGACCCCGCGTGAGCAGGATGTGTTTGACCTGCTGGTGCTGGGCTGGAGCAATCCACGGATCGCGGATGCTCTGCAGATAAGCGTCTGTACCGTCAAGATTCACGTCAGCCACATTCTGTCGAAGCTGGGCGCGAACTCCCGCCGGGAGATCATCCGCCAGACGATGATCGGGACACAGATCGCCTGACAGGGCATTGGCATTGTACGGAGAAGGGGCGGCTTATGAGAGCTGGAACCCATTCTCAAGGCGCACCATTCACTGATTACCGCATGGATGCGGGGCATGTTAGCTTATGAAGGCCATGTGGGTACGCCTCGCTTTAGCGATTATTGGTGCACAGGTCCTGGCGCGGGGGATCGTTCTGCTGCTGGCGGTCGGTGATGTGCTGCTGGTAGGGCGGGGTGTAACCGACGCCTATATCGACTGGGCTCAGATCGAGATGGAGGACGGCCTGCCCGCAGATGCCCTCCGCACGATGAGCCTCGCCCGGCAGGTGAGCGCCGGGCTGGAATACATCGTTGCGAAGACGTATTCCGGCACGCTGGTCGTCTACTTCCTCACAGCGGCGACAGGGGGCCTTGTCGCCATCGCCGCCGCTCGCCGGTTGTCTGCGCCCATGGGGGAGATAGCCGGGAAAGCGGCAGCATACCGGCCGGGCCATCCACCAGCCCCGATTCACCCGCGTGGCCCCAGTGAGGTAGCAGAGACCATCGCTGCGTTTAATCGAATGGTCACGGCGATGGAGGAATCGCAGGCCCATTCGCGTGAAATGACAGCCGCCATCGCGCACGATCTGCGCGCCCCGCTGGCGGCGCTCTCACTGCATCTGCGGGCAATACGTGACGGCCTGTACCCGCCCGATGAAATCGATTTCGAGGGATTGAGTGACCAGGTCGAGCATCTGACGATGCTGGTACACGATCTGCACACGCTGTCCCTGGTCGATGGCCAACGCCTGAAGTTCAACGCAGAGCGAGTTAATCTGTCAAGCCGCTTTATCCCCGCGCTGATCCCTGTTGTACGCCGCTTCGCTGCGCAGAAGAACATTGTCTTTGATGCCATGCTGCCGGAACAACTGCCGGAGGTCTGTATTGATGGCGACAGGCTGATTCAGGCGCTGGTGAATGTCCTGCATAATGCTTATCGACACACCCCGCAGGGTGGCCGGGTTACCTTTGCCCTGATGGAAGCGGACAGAGAAGTAATGATCCACATCTCCGATACCGGTGAAGGTATCGCACCGGAAGACCTGCCTCTCCTGTTCGATCGTTACTACAGTGGCGGAGAGGGCCGGGCGCAGGGAGACAAGAGCGGCCTCGGCCTCTCGCTGGCGCGGGCGCTCATCGAGGGACAGGGTGGGCGGATTACGGCGGCGAGCGAAGGGCCGGGTAAGGGGGCTGTCTTTACCATCAGCTTGCCGGCAGCAGGGCTCATACAGCCGGAGGCGATCACGCCGGCCGCAACCTGAGGGTGGGCGCGGCATAGCTCAACAGCCCGTGGTGAGTTAAGTCGGGCCGTGTGCGGGAATAGTATTCAACTGTAAGAGCTGCCCGGGCAGGCAGAACGCAGAAGCGATTGCTGTGCAGGGTATTGTCAATGAGAGGCAGGCTACCCATGTGGTTTGAAGAGGACGCACTCGTTATCCGCAAATGGCGCCCCCGGCGCCCGGTATTCTTTGCCGGGCTGATCATTCCACTCATCACTCTCGCGGTGGCGCTGTCTCCGGGCCTGTCCGGATGGTGTGCCCCGCCGGCTGCCGCGACCACCCTGACCATCGAGCGCATCTCGTGGAGCATCGTCGGGCTGGACAGCAACAACGTGAACGTTGGTCCGGATACCTTCCCGGTGGCGGTGCGCGTGTGCAACACCGGCGCCGCTGCGACCGACCCTCTGACGTCGACCTTTTCACCGGCGGCGGTCAATGCCTATATCTCGCTGGTGAGCCCTTCCGCTACTCAGGCTTACCCCGCCCTTGTACCGGGCACGTGTCAGGATGTGTATTACTGGGTGAAGGTCACGCGGGATGCGGCCGCCTACACGACGACAGGCAATGCCACAGTCACCGTGACGGATGGCACAAATACGGTCTCGGTCACCCAGGAGCTTGAGGTCGAGCACCTGATCTCACAGAATCGCAACAGCACCATCAGTGTCTCCGGGCCGAGTGTGGTGCAGGTCGGCCAGCAGTACACCTGGACAGTCAATGCCAAGACGGCGACACAGGGCTACGAGCAGCTTGAGACCTTCCTGACGATGTGCCCGTCCATGTTCCGCATCGACTCGGTCACGATGCGGCTGAGCGCCCCCGCCCCTACCACATGGGACAAGCTCTGGACGGATGGCTGTTCATGGGATCACACCGACAACTGGCACGACCCGACGAATTCCGGCTGTCTCGATACATCCGGTATCAAATACGGTGGCGACCTGGTCTATGATATCACTGCCACTGTTCTGTCCGGCGGCTCATGCAGCCTGCAGGACCTGATCTATGACTTCTCCGGGTCGAGCTTCCACTACAACAGCGATTACGGCAGCTTCCCGGCGTTTACCATTACCGCATCCTCTCCGGCCTGCGTGAACGGCACGGTATTCAAGGATGACAGCAACCCTGCCGGGGATATCTACAACGGGACTCCGCCGGATACCGCTGTCAGTAGCATCACGCTGAACCTGTACCAGGATACGAATGATAACGGCGTATACGACCCGGGTACTGATCTGCTGGCAGCCACCGGGCAGACGCTGGCTGATGGGACCTATGAACTGTGCGCTCCGGCGGATGTCAAAGCGTTCTTCATTGGGGTGGATTCATCCTCTTCGCTCGTCAGCGGCTACACGCTCGATAACCCCACCTCCAGCCCAACTGCTGTGCCAGGTGCCGGCTTCAGCGGAACGCAGACGGTTGATTTTGACTTCGATCCACCCGCCGGGATCACGGGGTTCCTCTATATCGATGATGGCGCTGGCGGAGGTGCCGCCGCGAATGAGGTCAAGGATGGGGCTGAGGTGGGCATCTCCAGCCGTTCCGTGACGTACTATCTCGACGACGGTGATGGTGTCTATGAGCCGGGTGGGGATGATGGCGCGGGCAAAATCACCGCGCCGACCGGGGCAAGCGGTCAGTATACGATATCCGGCCTGGCGGCGGGCACATACTGGGTGGCCGCGCCGACCAGCGTCGGCGCCAACCTGCTGGAGACGGCCATCACGGCTAACCCGCGTCAGGTGACGGTCACGGCAGGCACAGTGACCTCGAACGGGACGGACTTCGGCTATCTGGCGTCGGGTGGCATCACCGGTTACCTGTACCGGGACGAGAACACGAGCAACACCATGGATGGTGGCGAGACAGCCGTCAACGGGCAGACCCTTACGCTCTACCAGGATGACGGAGATGGGGTGTACGAACCGGGCGCTGGCGATACGCTGGTGACCACCGCCCTGACGGATAGTGCCGGGCAGTATGCCTTCGCCGGGCTGGACGCCGGTAATTACTGGGTAACGGGCCCCATCAGTGTCGATGGCGGCAATTATGATGTTGGCACGACGAACCCGGTACTGGTGGCAGTCACGTCGGGGACAGTGAATGCGAACGCCGCAAACAATATCGGTTATGACCCCGACCCCACAGCAGTTGGCACCCTCACCGGTACCACCTACAAAGACGGTAATCTGAACGACATTTATGATGCGGGGTCGGACAATACGCTGAACGGCGTACTCGTCACCGTGTACAAGGATGATGGCGACGGGGTGTATGAGCCCGGTACCGATGACGCGCTGGTGACAACAGCCACCAGTTCCGGGGGCACGTACACCGTGAACAACCTGGTCGCTGGCGACTACTGGGTACTGGGTGAGCCCACCAGCGGTGGCAGCCTGATCGGTACCCCGAACCCTGTCCCGGTGACGATCCCGGCGGGCGGTACTGATACCGCGGACTTCGGCTACGACACCAACTCAACCGACATTAACGTGGTGGCTTACCTCGACAATGGGGCAGGCGGCGGCACGGCGTCAAACAGCACAAAGGATGGCGGCGAGCTTGGCGTCGCGGATATTCCTATCTCGCTGTACCTTGACGATGGCGACGGAGACTGTAACGTCGATGCAGGTGATACCTTCCTCGCCAGCATGGTTTCCGGTGGTACGGGGCAGGTGCTGTTTTCGGGCCTGAGCAACTCGAATGACTACTGTGTGTTACTGGGGGCGCTGCCTGCCGGGTATTCATTGCTCGTTGGTGAACTCTCGTATCGGCTGATATCCAGCCCCAGCCCCGGTAATACCATCGACTGGGATTTCCCGCTGCTGTTCAGCGGCGGGACGGGTGACATCGCGGGGACGGCATTTCAGGATGACGGCGGCACCAGCGGCGCTATCGGCGACAACACGAAGAATGGCGATGAGGCCGGGATTGGCGGGCTGACGGCTACACTCTACAACGATGTCAACGGTAACGGCGTCTATGACGCTGGGACGGATACTCTCGCCGCGACGACGACGACCACCTCTACCGGTGCGTTCCTGTTCGACAGCCTGCCCGCAGGCAAGTACCTTGTGCAGCTACCTGCGACCAGTGGGAGCTATACACTGCCAGCCGCCGAGCAGACTATAGCGCTTACGGTGACCAACGGCACGACCCAGACAGCGACCTTCGCCTATGACACGACCGGTGGCATCATCGGTACGGTCTACCGCGACGACGGCAGCGGCGGCGGCACAGCCCTGAACAATACCCGTGATACGGGAGAACTCACTATCCCGGATATCACCGTCAACCTGTACAACGACGTCAACGGGAACGGCGCCTATGATGCCGGGACGGACACCCTTGCGGCGACGACCACGACCAACTCCAGCGGCATCTTTGCCTTCTCCGGGTTGAACACCGGCAGGTATATCGTGGATGTAGACCAGGCCGATGCTGATCTCCCCGCCTATTACAGTATCGGCACAACCGACCCGTATCCGATCACGGTGATCCCCGCGGAGTCCGTTGTTGACTTTGGTTTCGACCCACCCGGTACGGTGAGTGGCACGGTCTTCCGCGATCTGGATGACGATAATGTCCTTGACCCCGGCGAGACGGGCATCGGGCTGATCACGGTTACTATTACGCATACCGGGCCGGATGGCGTGATCGGCACCGGGGACGATGTG
>JADZAD010000194.1 GCA_020852775.1 Anaerolineae bacterium | reverse complement strand
GGCATTCGCACCAACGACCTCACCGGCTCGGCGACGACGACAGAGTTTACCGACGAGGTGATCCGCCACGTTCGCAACAAGCTCGAAGCGTGGTCGACCCTCGGCTGAGGTCTGTTCCAGGAGAGTAGGCCGCCCGGCCTACTCTCTTTCTCCGTATACCCAGAACCGGTAGAAGGCGTCTGCCTCCACCCCGAAGTGGTCTTCGACCAGCGCCTGCAGCTCCGCATTTGAACTGTTCTGGTAGCGCTGCTGCTCGTAATAGTCCCTGAGAAAGGCCGTTACCGCCGCCTCTCCGTAGTCGTCCACCATCTTGTCATAGAACAGCGCTCCGGCCCGGTAGACGAACACCCCGTATTCCTCTTCGTCATAGACCTCGGCGGGCAGCCCGACCGGCATAAAGGCATTCTCACGCATCCAGGCAGCCAGTTCGTCCTGATACCGCTGCCGGACGCTTGCAGCCGCGGCATCCCCGTACTGCTGGCGGAAATAGACCTCGACGCTGTATTCCGTCAGGCCTTCATCCAGCCACGGCTCGCTGACCTGGTTGTTCCCTACCATGCTGTACCACCACTGGTGGCCCATCTCGTGCGCGATCACGATCTCGAAGAACGGAACACTGGTATCCCAGAGGTCGGTCATGATGAAGATCAGGCCGGGATACTCAATCCCGCCGGCGGTGATTGGCGCCTCGATAACATCGACCTCATTGAATGGGTACTTGCCAAACTGGTCGTCATAGGTCAGCAGAGAATCGATCGCGACCTCCATCGCCTGCTCATTCTCGGCCTCCGTACCCTCATATGACCACACATTGACCGCGATACCATGCGTGTAGGCCGTGAGCACCTCAAACGCATCACTGAATGAAACGGCAAAGTCCCGTACAGGGCCGGTCACTATACGATACGTGGTCGTCTCGCCTGCCATCTGCTCTTCAATCACCGTGCCGGTGCTGGCGATCTGCAGGTTCGAGGGGGCGGCTAACGTCACGTCATAGAGTGCAACATCGCTGTAAACCGGGTCACCCTGCTGGCCCGGCATTTCGCTCCACCATTCCCCATCCTCGTAGACGGACACCATCGGGAAGAAGCTGGGCATCGCCACTACGCCGTCGAGGTCAACGAAGCGACCATAACCGATCTGCAGCCCCGGTGGCAGATCAAACCGGAATGACGCGGTGATTGTCGCCGTCCCACCCGGTTCGAGCGTCTGCGGCAGCCCGACCCGCAGCGCCGTGTCACCGACCTCGTAGAGCGCGGATGCAGCCTGGCCGTCCACGGCTACCGCTGAGACGTCCAGCAGCCGGGTGGGGAAGAGCGCGTTCGGATACAGGCGCAGCACGACCTCGTCGAGTGGATATCCGGTTATGTTCGTCAGGCGGATCTCTTGCTCGCCGATCATCTTCACCGGGTCGTCCTGCAGTGTCAGTATCATCCGGTACTGCAGTGCGGAACCATATCTTGCCACGTCCGCTTCGAAGCCCTCCCGCATCGCCTGCTCGTAGACCGTCAGGCCACCGGCGGGCGTCGGCATGGGAGTAAGGGAGGGGAGGCTGGTGGCGGAAATGATGGGCGTAACTCCCTCCTCTTCAACAACCGCTGGCGCGACCGCGGGGTTTCCGACGGGCTGCGTGGCACATGCCATGAGCAGCAGGCTGGCCAGTATGGGCAGGATAGTCTGTGCGATCGATTTCGTCATACTCACCTCGTGTATGGCGCAGGCTCCGGTGTGAATTCCCCCGTGTTGAAGTACCACACCTCGCGATCCGGGTAGAGCGCGAGCACAGCGCGGGTGGTGCGCGGATTGAGATCATGTGCGGCTACTATGGGGCCATCATACCACGGCGAGTTCAGCGCGAAGAACTCGGCGTAATCACGCCAGCGTTGGTCGCGCACCAGCAGCAGCACATGATCCGTCTGGCGCAGGCGATCCAGTTCATCGAGCGAGTCGCGTGAGATGGTGTACAGGGCGTGCCAGTCGCCGAGGCGTTTCGGGAGGTAGCCGATCACGTTCCAGCCGATCAGTACGGTGAGGACGCCTGCCGCGATCAGCGTCGCTTCGGTGCGCCCGGCGCGTTTGCCACCCGGCAGAAGTTGCAGCAGCCAGACCATCACACTACCTGCCCCGGCCAGCCCCAGTGAAGAGAGGATCGCCAGCCCGGCGATGCCCTCATAGTAATAACGTGGGCCATAAACCTCCGCGCCGATCCAGTAGGCCATATAGACCACCACGATCGAAACGAATGAACTGAGCAGTAACCATGGCCATACGCGCCGCCCCGGCTTTGCCCATACTGTGCCAGCAATGGCACCGGGCAGGATGAACAGCCAACTAACCCCGTTCCAGCCGAACAAGTCGCTCCAGAGCAGTCTCAGGTCGCGTCGGGCGTTGCGCCACGCCTCCGGTAGCGTGTGGTCACCCTCCACGCCGTAGCCGTGCAGGCCGAAGCCTATTCGGTCGTAGTCCCAGATCAGGCGATACAGGTTCGTAGTCGGGCTGCCAGTAACGACCGTGAGGTAGAGCGGCTGCAGCAGCGTCACCGCGATCGCAATCGCCGCCAGCGGCCAGTAGCGCCGCCAGGCTTCCCGGAGTGACATCTGCCCGCGGATAAACCTTACCAGCCCGTAGATCACAAATGGAGTGACCGCCGCCAGCGCGGTCATCTGGCGGGTGAGTATCATCAGGCCGAGCGCCAGCCCGGCCAGCGCCGACCAGCCGCGCCCCTCCCGGCCTGCTTCCACAGCGAGATCCGTGTGCAGGAAGGCCCACATAAATAACATCAGCCATAACATCGCGGCGGGGTGGCTCATGAAGGTGGCAGATTGCAGCAGGAAGAACGGGGAGCTGATCAGCAGGATGGCGCTCAGGATGCCCATGCGCCGGTCGTACAGGTCGCGGCCCAGCGCATAGGCCAGCACCGCGGTCGCCGACGCGATCAGCGGGTTGACCAGCCAGCCGGCATCGACCGCCTCTCCTGCGGCGAGGACCAACGGCCAGCCGATCGGGTATTTGCCGATGCGCTTGCCGGGGAAGTCGTCGACGACGAAGGGCGTGAAGAATGCGCCGTATTCCGGCTCTGGTGGAGCCCAGAGTGCGCCGCGCGCGAAGATCCGCGCCTGGAAGATATACGCGATCTCATCTTCAAGATGTGGCAGGCGTTCGGTGACGAACCATGCCATCAGTACGGCGCCGATCAGGGCGGCCAGCGCCAGCCCCGCCAGCAGCACATAATCAAGACGTGTATAGCGTTCAAGTGGTGGTTTCTCAGGCATCCTTGATGACCGTGACCTCGCCCGCGGAGAGCAGCCTGTGCGTCCCGCCGTCTTCGCGCAGCCACAGCCCTCCCCCGGGGTCGATGTCCTCCGCGATCCCTTCGATTTCCCCGGTGGCTTCGCGGAGGCGAACCCGCTGACCGAGCGTCGAGCAGCGCGCGCGCCACGCGTCGAGCAGCGCCGGGCGCTCGACCTGACGGTACCACGCAGCGATCCGCTCAAGAATATCCGCGAGCAGCTCTGCCCGGTCGTATACCCGCCCCGTCGCCATCAGCAGGCTGATTGAGATGGGTGCGTAGGGGCTGGCCGGGTCGATTTGCAGGTTGACGTTCACCCCCATACCGACCACCACCCAGCCCAGCCGTCCGGCAGTGATGCCACTTTCGGGCAGGATGCCGGTGAACTTCCGCCCCGTGATCAGCAGGTCATTCGGCCACTTGACCTGCACCGGCTCCGGGAGGCGCGAATCACAGGCCCCGGCGATTCCCAGCCCGCAGGCCATCACCAGCCGGGAGGCCTGCTCCGGGGGCAGCGTGGGCCGGAAGATCAGTGAGAACAGCAGACTTGTCCCGGCGGCGGCGTCCCAGCGGCGTCCCATTCGCCCGCGCCCGGCGGTCTGCTCGTCGGCGATCGCGAGCGTCCCTTCCGGCGCGCCTCGCTCCGCCAGCCCGCGCAGGTAGGTGTTGGTCGAGTCGATCTGCTCAAAATAGCTGATTACCTGCCCAAATGGGCCGGTATCCCGCCCGGTGATCACCGACCTTATCCGGTTTTCAGACAGGTCACTCATTGGTGTGAATGTCCTTGCTCATGTAAAGCTCCCCGTTTTCGTAACCCAGCCGCCGGTAGTATTCCCGCGTCCCGGCGGCGGCAATCACGCTGATCCGGCGGAAGCCCGCGGCCCCTGCCTCGCGCTCCGCCGCTTCGATCAGCCGCCGTCCCAGCCCCTGGTGCTGGGCGCGCCCGGGGGCGTCCTCTTCGAGAGCCAGCGCCGGGCCGTATACCTGTACCTGTCGGATCAGCGCGTGCCCGGCGATCGCCGCGATCGGGGCATCGTCGCTGGTTGGTAGCGACAACCGCAGGAAGCCCGCCAGTTCGTCACCCGGCGTGGTCATCTCCCAGAACACCTCGGTGCTGTGATCAGTCGCGTAGCGGGTAGCCTGCAGGTTCAGCGACGCAGGCTCGACCGCCGTACCGCGCACCTCACGGCAGCGGATGCAGCGGCAGGGCGTTCCCGTGCCGCGCAGGAGCTCACCGAGTATCTGCCGCAGATTGGAGGCCGTCACCCCCGCGGCGATCTCCGGGGCGGGGATGTCGCGCATCACCCGGTTCAGGCGGCAGTATCGCGGGACGAGCTTCTTCGCCTCCAGCAGCAGGTCGATCAGTTCGTCCTCACTGTACGGGTGGTATTCACCCCGCAGATAGTGGTCGTAGAGTTCGGTGTTGCGGATCAGCCCGGTCGGGTAGAGCTTCATCTCGTCCGGGCACAGAGCCGGGTCATCCCAGAAGCGGCGGAAATCCGCGAGGTCGCTCTCCGGTGTAGCGCCCAGCAGGTTGGGCATCCAGTGCAGTGCGATCTTGAACCCGGCGCTCCGCAGCAGGCGCACCGCCCGGCGCACGTCCTCAGCGGTATGCCCGCGTTTGTTGATCGCCAGCAGATGGTTGTCCAGTGACTGCACGCCCAACTGGACACGGGTCACGCCCAGCCCGCGCAGGTGGCGCACCTCCTCCGGGGTGATCGCATCAGGGCGGGTCTCGATCACCAGACCGGTGTTGCGGTGTGGGGCACTCTCATTGCGCCGCAGTGCTTCGCCCACACTCTCCGACTCTGTCCCGTTGAGCGCGTCGAACAGCCGCCGCACGAACCATTCACGATAGTCCTGCGGATAGCTCGACCACGTTCCGCCGAGGATCAGCAGTTCGATCTTGTCGGTCGGGTGGCCGATGCGCTTCATGGCGGCCAGGCGCTGGGTGACCTGCTCATACGGGTCGAAGCGCAGGATCAGTGCGCGCATTGCCCCCGGTTCGTTGCTCAGGTAGCTCTTTGGCATGCGTATATCGTCCGGGCAGAAGATGCACTGGCCCGGGCAGGCGTAGGGCTTCGTCAGCACCGTCACCGGGGCGACGCCGCTCAGGGTGCGGACGGGCTTCATCCGCAGTGCCGCCAGTACCGCGTCGTTCTGCTTGATATGGCCAGCCTCGACAAGGTCGAGATACCCCTGCCTCAGCCGCGCCTTGCTGTAGATCGGGTGCCCCTGCTTGCTCAGACGCCGCACCAGGCGGCTGAAGAACTCAGGGTCAGCCTCGGTCGTGGCGCGCAGGGCATCAATATAGGCGAGGATATGCGTGACTTCGTCGTCTGCCGCGAGAGGTGCATGGTTGCGGGCGCGCCATTCGGCCTGCAGTTCCGGCGAGGTGCCTCTGGCGCGCTGTTCAAATCGATAGCGGGGCATGTGACCTGTAAGACCCGTCCAACCAGACTGTTACCCGGCGATGCGGTCATTGTACCCGATCGCCGGGTTCGCTGGTGGTGTGGTCACACCATGTGGCGGCGCAGCTTGTCGAGGGTGTCGAGCAGCGAGGCGGGCAGCGGCGCTTCAAATCGCAGGCGTTCCCCGGTCGAGGGGGAGGTGACCTCCAGCCGGGCGGCATGCAGGAACAGCCGCTTCATGCGGATGCGCTGCTTACGGAAGCCGTAGACGGTATCCCCGACGACCGGGTGGCCCAGCCACGCCAGGTGAATGCGGATCTGGTGGGTGCGCCCAGTGTACGGCTCGATCTCCAGCAGGGCGTTCGTGTCGAAGTCCTCGATCAGCGTGTAGCGGGTCTGCGATTCGCGCCCATCCCGCGTGATATGCATTTTCTTGCGCTGCTTCGGATCGCGCCCGATGGCAGCGTCGATGATTCCGGTGCTGCTCGACGGGACGCCCTCTACCAGCGCGATATACATCTTGCTGACCGTGCGCTCGCGGAACTGCGCCTGCAGCGCTTCGAGCGCCTCCGGTGTCTTGGCCAGCAGGATCACGCCGGAGGTGTCCTTGTCGAGCCGGTGGACGATCCCGGCGCGGCCTTCCTCGCCGACTGCGGCGATCTGCGGCCAGCGGGCCAGTGCCGCGTTGACCAGCGTCCCGCTCAGGTTGCCTTCGGCGGGGTGAACGACCATCCCGGCGGGCTTGTTAATCACCGCGAGATCGCCATCCTCGTAGATCACGTCGAGCGGGATCGTCTCCGCGAGAACTTCAACCGGGGCTTCGTCTGGCAGGGCTACAGCGATCCTATCTCCGGGCTCCAGCCGGTAGGAGGCCTTCAGCGTCAGGCCGTTGATCTGCACAGCGCCCTCCCTGATCAGCTTCTGTACCTGGCTCCGGCTGACCCCGGGCAGGCTGTCAGTAAGGAACTGGTCAAGCCGCAGCCCGGCAGTGTCGTCTTCGATCGCAAAATCATAGTGAACAGGCATTCAGGTTTCCGATGGTTGGCGAGAAAAAACGGAGGGGCAGACAGGAACAGGCCTGCCTGCCCCTCCGCCATGAACTAACGGATACGGCGCACGCCAAGAGTCAGGCTTTCGCCTTCGATATCGTACTGCTCGACCTTCTCGCCATCGGGGCTGGCGGAGGCCTGAAGCTCAAGGCTGAGCGTCTCGTCCCGGATTAATCCGGCGAACTGCTCGACGGCCCGGGCCAGCTTTTCGCTGGCATGGTAGGTCGTCACGATCCGGTCATCAACCTTGAAGTCGGCCTCCCGCCGGAGCACCTGCACACGGCGGATGAAATCACTGGCAAGGCCCTCCGCCACGAGGTCGTCCGTCAGGGCGACATGCAGCGCAGCCAGGTACTGCGGGTCTTCGGCGACGGTGTACCCGGCCAGCGGGCTGCGCCGCACCTCGACCTCCTCGGCGCTGAGCACTGCTTCGGTTCCATTGTAGGGCACGCTGATCGTCTTTCCGGCGAGTAGCGCGCGGGCGTATTCCGCCGGGTTGCTGTGCTCACGCAGCAGCTTCTGGATCACCGGGAAGTCCTTGCCGTACTTCCGGCCCATGGCCTGCGGCAGCGTGTTCAGGCTGTAAGCAACCACGTCCGCAGCGTCTCCCAGCACACTCACCACCTTAACGTTTAGCTCTCCGGCGATGATATCCCCGTAGCGATCCAGCAGTCCGGCGCGCTCGGCGGGCAGCGAGAAGGCTACTGCCGCCAGCGGCTGGCGCACCTTGACGCCCGCACTGTTGCGCGCCGCCAGCCCGAGGCTGACCAGCCGCATCACCAGCCGCATATCCTCCATCACCTGCTCGTCGATCTGCGCCGCGTCAACCTCCGGCCATGGCGACAGGTGGACGCTGTCCGGTGCGGTCGGGTCGATCGAGGCGACCAGGTTGCGGTAGATCGCCTCAGAGACGAACGGCATCGCCGGGGCGAGCAGCTTGCTTACGGTGACAAGGCATTCGTACAGCGTCAGGTAGGCCGCGGCCTTGTCGGCGCTGTCGTCACTGCGCCAGAAACGGCGACGCGAGCGGCGCACGTACCAGTTGCTCAGGTCTTCGACGAACTTCTCGATCGGGCGGGTGGCGTTGGTTGCGTCGTAGTTCTCGAGCGCGTCCGTCACCGTCCGTACCAGCACCTGCAGTTCGGAGAGCACCCAGCGATCCAGCGGTGTGCGCTCGCTGAGTGGGATGCTCACCACGAGCGGGTTGAAGCCGTCGAGGTTGGCGTAGGTCACGAAGAAGCTGTAGGTGTTCCACAGCGTCGTCCAGAACGAGCGGTATGACTGGCCAACCAGGTTGATCGAGAAGCGGCGCGGCTCACCCGGCGGGCTGGCTGTGTACATGTACCAGCGGAATACGTCTGCCCCGTAGGTATCGAAAACGTCCCACGGCTGCACCACGTTGCCCTTGCTCTTGGACATCTTCTGACCTTTTTCGTCCAGGATGTGCCCGAGCGAGATCACGTTCCTGAAAGCGACGCTCTTCCTGAGCAAGGCGCTGATCGCATGCAGCGAGTAGAACCAGCCGCGGGTCTGGTCAACCGCCTCGCAGATGTAATCCGCGGGGTACTGCTGCGCCCATTTCTCCTGGTTGTAGTACGGATAACCCCACTGGGCGAAAGGCCTCGCGCCGGAGTCGAACCACACGTCGATCAGCTCCGGCACACGGCGCATCGTGCCGCCGCAGGTGCAGGCCCAGGTCACCTCATCGACATACGGGCGGTGCAGATCAAGCTCCGATAGGTCCCGGCCGGTTTTCTCGCTCAGTTCGGCAACCCCACCGATACAGTGCTGCTGGCCGCAGCCGTCGCACTGCCAGACCGGTAGCGGCGTGCCCCAGTAGCGCTCACGCCCCAGCGCCCAGTCGATGTTGCCCTCCAGCCAGTTACCGAAGCGCCCGTCACGGATATGCTCTGGCACCCAGTTGATCGTCTTATTAAGCCCGACGAGGTCATCGCGGCGCGAGGACGTGCGGATGTACCAGGTCGGACGGGCGTAGTACAGCAGCGGTGTATCACAGCGCCAGCAGAACGGGTAGGTGTGGTAGTAGCGCCCGTAAGCGAAGACCAGCCCGCGCTCGTCCATGTTGCGCACGATTGCGGCGTCCGCGTCCTTGACCCACATCCCGGCGAAGTCCGTTACCTCCGGGATAAAGGTTCCCTCCTCTGAAACGGTCAGCAGGGTGGGGAGGTCGTTGGCCTTGCCTGCCTCCATGTCGTCCGCGCCGAACGCCGGGGCGATATGCACGATGCCGGTGCCGTCATCGGTGCTGACGAAGTCGCCGGTGATGACATAGGCGTGATCCCGGTCGGTGGACAGGTAGCTGAACAGCGGCTCGTAGTGCCGCCCTTTCAGCGCCGCGCCCTTCATCTGCTCGACCACGGTGTAGTTCTTTAGTATTTCCAGCACACGCGGACGGGCATCGTCCTTGCTCTCGCCCTCGTCCGCGGAGTGCTTCGCGGTTTCAGCCCCGCTGGCATGCAGCAGCGACTCAGCACAGATCAGGTATTCTGTCTCTCCGCGTGCATTCTGGCCCTTGATCTTCACGTAGTCGATCTTCTCGCCGACTGCCAGTGCGACGTTTCCGGGCAGCGTCCACGGGGTAGTCGTCCAGACGAGGAAGAACGTGTCGGCCTCGTCCCGCACTTTGAAGCGGACATAGAACGACGGGTCGGGTGTGTTGTCCTTGTAGCCGAGGTTGACCTCGTGGCTGGAGAGCGGCGTGCCGCAGCGTGGGCAGTACGGCACGACCTTGTAGCCCTGGAACAACAGGTCCTGATCCCAGAACTGGCGCAGGATCCACCATACGCTCTGCACGTAGTCGTTGGTGAAAGTGAAATACGCCTGGTTCAGGTCTACCCAGTAGCCCATCCGCTCGGTGAGTTCCTCCCACTCGCGGATGTAGCGCAGTACGCTCTGGCGGCATTTCGCGTTGAATTCGGCGATGCCGTATTCCTCGATCTGGTGCTTGTGCTGGAAGCCCAGTTCTTTTTCGACCTCGATCTCGACGGGCAGGCCGTGGGTGTCCCATCCGCCCTTACGCAGCACGTAGTAGCCGCGCATCGTCTTGTAGCGTGGGAACATATCCTTGAAGGCACGCGCCTCGACGTGATGGGTGCCAGGCCGCCCGTTCGCAGTCGGCGGCCCTTCGTAAAACACATACGGCGTGCCGCCTTCCCGCTCACGCATGGTGCGCTGGAAGACATCGGCCCTGTGCCAGAAGTCCAACTGGGCCTTTTCAACATCGTTGACGTTGACTCGTGATGATACGGGCTCGAAAACCATCGCTCTCCTGCTCTCTCCGTTGTCCTGTCTGGTATGCCTCAGCCGTTGCCCTCACGCAGGGCCTGACACTCACGCTGAAGGCTGATCAGATAGCGTTTCATCTCCGCCTGAAGTTCACCGACGAAGTCCCGTCCGGATAGGCTGGCTTCATCGGCATAGCCCTTAATCCGGGCGACGTCACCGTAACGGTACTCTGTCACCATTCCCTCGACCTTGATCAGCATGGTTTCCAGGTCGGTTACCCGATCGTCCAGTTCGGCCCGCAGGCCGGCATCATCAACCACCGCGGGCCGTGTGCTGGATGGCCCGGCGAAGGCCTCTGCCAGCCCGCGCCGAGTCTCTTCATCGCGCGCGAGGTAGGCTTTGTTGACGCGGGCGAACAGCTTCTGGCGTTCCTCATAATCCTGCGTGTCCTTCGCAAAGGCTGGATGCATCTTCGCAACCAGCGTCGCGTATCGCCGCTTCAGCGTCGGGCTGGCGGGTGGCAGGTCGGGCAGATCAATTGGCTTGTCGGGCCGCTGGCCTCGTCCGTAGCGCTGATACTGCTCCTCGATCGACAGGCCGGAGCGATCCAGCAGTTGCCAGAGTGGCGACCGGCTGACCAGCTCGCCCAATTCACCCTGCCCGCCGCGCAGCGCCTTCAGGTCGGCAAGGGCGCGCTCGGTCGCCAGGATTTCGTTGTGCAGCACGATCAGGTCGTGCTGCACACGGGCCGCGAATGTCGCCATGACACTGCTCATCTCGACAAACTCACCGAACGCTTCGCCAAGCTGCGCTTCCAACTCGGCGATCTGCGTGGAACGCTGGCTGATCTGGCGGTTCAGGTTAGCCATAAGCCTGTCCTTTTCAGTTTGCTGCCCCATTTCGTCAGGTTACTCAGTTCCGCTCGTAGCTGACCAGCACAAAATCGTAGTCCTTCTGCGGGTAGAACCAGCGCAGAGGGATCCCAAACTCATCATACCACCCCGTAGCCGTGACACCGTCACTCAGCGTCACCTCAAAAACCCGAGTCGCTTCGAAGACGCCAGCGGGCGTCTCGCAGGTTTCCGGCTCACCGGGCTTGATGTCATAGCGCAGTGCACGGCCACTCATCACCTGCGGCGTATCGAGCCACAGGTCGGGGCTGAAGACCGCCATTGACCAGCGCTTACCCCGCGCATGCATCGGGTAACCACGCCAGGGGAAGTCGTGCGCGATCACCGGATGAAAGTCGATCTGGTAGCCCTCGGCGATGTCAAGCGTCTCCTGGCTGCGCAGTTCGCCCACCGCTTGCCGGGTGATGTGCACCTCCGCCCCCTCGAAGTTGTACTGCGCGGCGGCACGCTGGTCTCCCTGCTCAAAGTGTAGCCGCAGCCAGGCGGGCTGGCCGTCCGGATTGCGCTTGAGGTGCGCCAGCAGGCTGGCACCGTTCGCGGATTGCCGCCCATCGAGATCGACCCGCAGCACTTCTGCGCCGGAAGGCAGCCGTGTAGCCTGCCAGTGCTCGACGTGCCCGGTGGATGCGCCGTTGGTCCGGTATTCATAGGCACCCTGGCAGATGACCTGCTCCGCCGGGTGCCGATCGTGCAGCATCCTCATCGGTCAGAGACCTCCATATAGATGCGCTTGTTGATCTTGCCCTTGCTTTTATAGTCGACCACGCGCAGATGGCCGACCTCGGTGGTGTTGGCGACGTGCGTCCCGCCGTCCGCCTGCAGGTCGAGCCCGACGATCTCAACCGTCCGCACCTCCATGATGCCCTCGGGCAGCAGGTTGATCTTTGTGCGGATCAGGTCGGGTATGCGGAAGGCCTCATCCCGCGGCAGGATACGGACACGCACCTCGCGCTGCTGCATAATCTCGGCGTTGATCCGTTCCTCGATCTCGTGCACCAGTTCCTGCCGCATGCTCTCGAACTCGAAGTCCATCCGGCCTACCAGTGGATCCATATTGCCGCCTGTCACCTGCGCGCCGTAGTCCAGGAAGACCACACCGCACAGGATGTGCATCGCGGTATGGGTGCGCATCAACTGGTAGCGGCGTTCCCAGTTCAGGGTACCGCTGGCCTGCGCCCCCACAGCAGGCAGAATCTCGCCATCAATGAAGTGCAGGATGTCCGGGCCCGCCTTCTGTACCTTGCTTACCGGGTAGACGACGCCACCCACCATGAGGGTGCCTTCATCACAGGGCTGCCCACCCCCGCCGGGATAGAACGCGGTGCGATCCAGCACGACCGCGTGGGTTTCGCCATCCGCGGCGGTAACAGTGGCGGCGAACTCCCGCAGGTAGCTATCAGTATGGTAGAGCAGTTCGGTCATCTCAGCGTGTCCTATCATATAAACAAAAAACTCCCGCCCGCAATGCATGGGGCGAGAGTGTTGTCTCCCGTGGTACCACCCGGCTTCCGGCAGGGTTGCCCCATGCGCGGCCCTTGTCAGCCTGCGTGGGTGATACGTGCACCCGGACAGGCTCGCCGGGGTAACGGGCGGCTGGCCCGACAGCCACTTACTGCCCGCACGGGCGGGGTTCGGTGTGCAGCTCTGGAGGGATTTTCGCCTGGCCTGCCATACCCGGCTCACATCAACCCGGGCTTGCTGAAACGGCAACGATGGGGCTACTCGGCTCCGTCAACGCTGTTGAGTATAAGATTGGCAACATCATACCATAAAACGCCGGGGCAGATCAACCGCCGCTCAGGGCAGCAGGCGATCCAGTGGCGTGAAGAAGCACGTCCGCGCTCCGGTGTGGCAGGCCGGCCCGGCCGGGCGCACCCGGATCAGCAGGGTGTCTCCGTCGCAGTCCAGCCACATGCCGGCTACCGCCTGCGTATTGCCGCTGGTCACGCCTTTATGCCATAGCTCCTGGCGACTGCGGCTCCAGAAGACTGTCTCACCGAGCGCCAGTGTCTGCCGCAGGGAGTCAGCGTTCATCCATGCCAGCATCAGCACTTCGCCGGTCTGGTCGTCCTGCACGATCGCCGGTAGCAGGCCGTCGCTGTTCCAGCGAATCGCCTCCGGTGAGGGGAACTCCTCAGCCATGTGCCAATCCCTTTTCCAGCAGCCGGATCGGGATGCCGTTCTCGATCAGATAGGCCTTCACCTCGGCGATCGAGAGTTCCTTGTAGTGGAACAGGCTGGCCGCCAGCGCCGCGTCCGCCCTGCCCTCGGTGAAGGCATCGAGGAAGTGGCTCTTCTCGCCCGCCCCGCCGGAGGCGATCACCGGGATATTCACCGCCTCGGCGACCGCCCGCGTCAACGCGAGGTCGTAGCCTGACTTTGTGCCGTCGCGATCCATGCTGGTGAGCAGTCTTTCGCCCCCGCCTCGCTTTTCAATCTCGCGCACCCAGTCGAGCGTGTTGATCCCGGTCGGGATGCGTCCGCCGTTCAGGTAAACCTCCCAGAAGGTGTCGTTCCATTTGGTATCGATGGCGACGACGATGCATTGGCTACCGAAGCGTGTCGCGCCCTCGGTGATCAGGTCGGGGTTGCGTACCGCTGCGCTGTTGATTGAGACCTTGTCAGCCCCCGCCAGCAGCGTCTCGCGGATGTCCTCCACGCTGCGGAGGCCGCCGCCCACCGCGAAAGGGATAAAGATCGCGTCTGCCACCCGGCGCACCACGTCCAGCATGGTTTCACGCCCTTCATGGGTCGCCGTCACGTCAAGAAAGACGAGCTCGTCCGCGCCTTCATGGTCGTAGGCGATGGCCTGTTCGACCGGGTCACCTGCGTCCCGGAAGTTGAGAAAGTTGATCCCTTTGACCACGCGCCCGTCGTGCACGTCCAGGCAGGGGATGATCCGTTTAGCCAGCATGGTTTGCCTGCTCCCCCGCAGCTTCCCCGGCGATGACCAGCGCATCCTCAAGGCGGATCGCGCCGGTATACAGCGCCTTGCCGATAATCACCCCGGCGATCCCGGCGTTCTGTGCCCTGAGTGCGCGGATGTCATCCAGCGAGGACACCCCACCGGAAGCGATCACCGCCAGCCCGGTACGGCGGGCCAGTTCCGCGGTCGCTTCAACGTTTACACCCTGTAATTCTCCGTCACGGCTGATGTCGGTATAGAGCGCGTGACGCACCCCCATCCGGGCGAACTGCATGCCGAGGTCAACCGCTGACCACTCGCTGATGGTTTGCCAGCCGTGCGTGGCAACCTGCCCGTCACGGGCGTCGAGGGCCACTGCGATCGCCTCCGCACTGAACTTTTCGATGGCCTCACGCGCCAGATCCGGCTCCTTGACGACCATCGTACCGAGGATCACGCGGGAGGCCCCGGCGTCGAGGGCCCGGCGAGCATCGGTCAGGCTGCGCAGGCCACCGCCAAACTCGATTGGCAGCCCCAGCGAGGCCAGCCGCGCCAGCATATCGAGGTTCAGTGTCGCTTCACCGAGGGCGCCGTCAAGGTTGACGACGTGCAGCCACTCCGCACCGCAGTCAGCCCAGCGCTGACCGACCTCGTAGGGGCTGTCGCTGTGCACGGTCTGGCGCTCAGGATCGCCCTGCACCAGCCGGACGACCTTGCCGCCGCGCATGTCTATTGCGGGGTAGACGATCATGGCTCTTCCTCACACTGTGCTGCTGAATATGACTGCGGGGAAGGCGGTTGCAGCGCCATTGACACGCTTTAGCCCCCCCGATACAATGAGCACATCACAGTCCTATATATCAAGCAGCGTCGAACGGAAGTGATAAGCTATCGCCACAGCGAGCCGGGGAGAGTGCAAGCCCGGCGTCAGAAGGCCGCAGGCCTTC